>JANOLA010000679.1:0-2172 GCA_031419535.1 Burkholderiales bacterium
CCCGGGAGTAGCGCCTCACGTTCGTCAGCGCCTCCTGCACCATGCGATACACCGCCACCGAAACGTCCTTGTCCAAATCCGGGTCGTCAGCGTCCAGGTGCACCGTGATCTCCAGGCCCATGCGTTGCGCCGACTCGCGCGACAGCCATTGCACCGCGACGTTCAGGCCCAGGTCGTCGAGTATCAGCGGGCGCAGGTCGGCGATGATGCGGCGCACCGCCGTCATCGTCTGATCGATCATGCCGAGCATGGCGGCGACGCGCTCGGCGTGGGCCGGCCCGCCCTGCGCGGGGTCGAGGCTGGCCAGGTCGAGCTTGAGCGCGGACAGGTGCTGGCCCAGCTCGTCGTGCAGCTCGCGCGCGATGCGCAGCCGCGCCTCCTCGCGAGCCTTCACGACACTGGCCGAGAGTTGGCGCACTTCGTGCCGCGACTGTTCCAGCTCGGCCCGTTCGGCACTTTGTTGCGTGATGTCGGACAGCATCAGCTGCAGCGCGCCCCGGCCGCGCTCGGCCAGCGCGACGGCGCGGACCTCGAAGCGGCGTTCGACCCCTGAAAGTTTCAGACTGCACTGTTGCACGACCGGGTCGCCCGGCCACGCTGCCAGCGCACGCGCCAGGATCGGGGCGAGTGCCTGCGGTGAGTCCGGGCCGAGCACGTCGTGGATCGGCAACCCGAGCAGCGACTCGCCGTCACAGGGCGCCACCAGGGCGTCGAAGGCACGATTCGAGGCCACGATGGTCTCGCCCTCGAGCGCGCAAAACGGCACCGGCGCGAACTCGAACAGCATCTGGAAGCGGCGCTGCAGCGGGTCGGGTTCGGTGCTCTTGAGTAGATCCGGCTTTGCCGGGCTACTCAAACCCCCTTGGGGGGCGGACGACGTAGTCGTCGGCCTGGGGGCGCTCTCGAGTAGATCCGGCTCTGCCGGGCTACTCAAACCGCCTCGGCGGGCGGGCAGGGCTTGCGCTTTCACTCGGAGTTCTCCGAATCTCGCCGAAAGCGCCGGGACGGCGCGTGCAAGGCTCCGAGATTACGCTGATTCAACGGGCATCGGGCGCAGCGCGCCATCCACTCTTGATGTCAGTCAAGGCGTGTCGGAATTTTCCGAACGCGGAGTCGGAACATCTCGCTACACGCTTGTCGGGTTCCTATTCCACGTCGCGCCATCCGCCGATGGTGCCAAGGGCGTCCAACGGCGATGCTTGCGCTTCGCTGCAACAGCGTGGCGAAACACAAGACCACAAGAAGAGGAGAAAAATGGACACGCACATCGCACCCGCGGCGCGGCGCACCGGCGACACACCTCCCACCGGCTGGCGACGCGACACGCACCGAACCGGCACGCTCTCGGAGTTGCTGAGCCTGTTGCTCGCCGGCGACGCCGCGAGCGCGCATTCGGACGCGCAGCCCGTTCTGCTGCACCAGGTGCTCAGCGGCGAAACGCTGTTTCACCAAGGCGCGGAGGCGCAGACGCTGGCCTTCGTGAGCGTCGGCACGTTCAAACTGTGCACGACTGCTGAAGACGGCTACCAGCAAGTGATCGATTTCGCCGAGCGCGCCGATGTGCTGGGATTCGATGCGCTGGACGCCGGCCGTCACCCGACGACGGTGCATGCGCTGGAAGATTCCTGGGTCTATACCTTGGCCGTGCCAGACCTGCTGGCCCGGTGCCACGAGGTGCCGGCACTCAACAGGGCTTTGCACCGCGCGTCGAGCCGGCAACTCGCCAAGCGCAGCGAACTCGCCGACGTGATGGCGGCGGTGGCGGCCGAGGTGAGGCTGGCGCGTTTTCTGGTGCACATGGCCGCGCAGATGGAGTCGCTCGGTCGCTCGCCGCGCCGCTTTGTGCTGCGCATGTGCCGGCGCGACCTGGCCAGCCACCTCGGCGTCGCGCATGAAACCGTGAGCCGATCGTTCAGCATGCTCGCGTACTGGGGCTGCATTCGCGTCAGTGTGCGAGAGGTCGAAATCATCGACGAGCAGCGCCTGCGGGCGGTGTCGCGCTGCACGCGCGGCATACTGCCTGAATCCGTGCCGGCGAAAGCGGGTTCGGGACAGGCGGGTTCGGGACATGCGCACCGCGTGGTGCGCGCCGCGCAGCACTCGGGCGCCATAGGGCACGCTTAGGCTCCGGGCAGCCCGCGCCTGCACTCTCGCCCGCGCGCGGCGCCATCA
>JANOLA010000680.1:0-2506 GCA_031419535.1 Burkholderiales bacterium
GGCTGGAGTGGATTGCCGCGCACGACGGCGTGTACAACGTGTGGCGCCTCAGCGGCAACACGCTGCAGCGGCTGACGCACAGCCACACCAGCATCCTCGCGCACAGCGGCAGCCTGCCCGACGGCTCGATGTGGCTCGTGGCGGTGGCGAACAACGGCGCCGAGCTGCGACGCATGCCGCAAACGGCGGTGCAGCAGAGTCTGGCGGCGCTCGAGTCGCCGGCTGCGGCGCCATCGGCAGCGTCAACCACGACGTCCGCCACGGTGTCAGCCGTTGCCGGCACGGCGGGCGCGAGCCCAGCACCCCTCGCAACCGAGCTCGGCGAAGGCCAGCGTTACGCCGCATGGCGCTCGCTCTACCCGCGCTCGTGGTTCCCGCTCATCACGGCCGACCGCGGCCTCACCGCCTATGGCGCGGCCACCTTCGGCGGCGACGCGCTCGGCTGGCACCGCTACGCCGCGCTCGGGCTGTGGGAAACGAGCCAGCGCGAAGCCACCGGCAGCATCGAATACCTGTTCCTCGGCCGGCACCTGTTCGCGTTGAGCCGAAGTTTGGCGTCGCGCGCGTGGACCGGCGCCAAAGGCAAGGAAGACGTGACGATCTTCGAGCGCGCGACGCAGTTGCAGTGGCTCAGCACGCATCGCTTCGACCGGCTGGAGCGGCGCCTGCGAGTCGGCGTGGGCGCGGCGCTCGACCGCAACGACCGCGTGAACCTGATCAACGCCACCACGGTTCGCCCACGCGACGAGCGCCTGGCGGCGGCGCTGATCGAGTTCGACACCAGCGGCGCCAACTGGTGGAGCGAAGGCGAGAACCGCGGCCAGCGCAGCACGCTGCTCTACGAAACCTACAAGCCCTTCGCGCGCGGCGGCAATCCCAACGCACCCAGCTACGACGGCGAGCTGCTGCGCCTGGACCTGCGCGGCTACCTGGGCCTGTGGCGCAGCGTACTCGGCGCGCGCCACACCGAAGTGCGCGCGCGCGGCTTCACCGAACCGTTCCAACTCGGTGGCGCGCTCGATCCGCAGTTGCAGCTCGGCACCGCGCTGAACAGCCGGCGCATCGCGCTGCGCGGCTACGACGCCGACGAGCCGAGCCTGGTGGGCAGCGACGCGCGCGTCACCAGCATCGAGTGGCGCGCGCCGCTGGCGGATGTGGACCGCCACGGCATGGCCCCGCCCTTCGGCCTGAACCGCCTGTCGGCCACCGTGTTCTTCGACATCGGCGGTGCCTGGACCGCCGGTAACCGCCCCACGCAGTACAAGCGCGGCGCGGGAGTCGAGCTGATCGGCGAAGTGAAGTTGCTCTATGCCATCGGCCTGCAAATGCGCGCCGGCGTCGCACGCGGGCTGGATGAAATGGGCGATACGCTGGGGTATTTCAGTTTGGGACGGGCGTTTTGAGGATGCGCGATCGGACTGGCGTTCAATGAAGCTTGAAGTAGTAGCTTGAAGTAGTCTTGGCAACTTCACCACTGTCGCCGACAATGCGAGCGCAGCCCACGGGGTTCATCAACATGACAACGCCGATCATCCACCGCGACCCGGAAATTCAGGGCGGCGTGCCTGTTTTCGTCGGTACACGCGTCCCGCTGAAGAACCTGTTCGACTCCCTCGAGGCCGGCGACACGCTTGCGCAGTTTCTGGAAGACTACCCTTCCGTGACACGCGAGCATGCGCTCGCCGCACTGGAGCTGGCACGGGAGTCCGCAGCCGAACATGCGCCTGTTGCTGGATGAATCGTTGCCGTGGCGTTTGGGCCGGTTGCTGATCGGACACGAAACAAGTTCGGTGCAGCGAATGGGCTGGTCGAGCGTGCAGAACGGAGAACTGTTGCGGCTCGCGGCAGGGCGATTCGATGCATTGATCACCGCGGACCAAAACATCGAGTTCCAGCAAAACCTCTCTGCATTGCCGGTGAGCGTGTTCGTACTCATCTCGCGCAGCACCGCGTTGAGTTCGCTCGCGCCATTGGTGCCGGTGTTGTTGAAGGCGCTGGGCGAACCGCAGGCTCGTACGTCGCTGGTCCGAATCGGCGATTGATCGGTCAAGCCAGCTCGTCGCGCAGGGCCCGGGCATTGCGCAGATCCGCCACGTCGGCGCCTTCGGTGAACCAATCGACGACGGCCAACGCATCGTGCGCGGCGCGGCGGTCGCGCGGTGCGAGCAGGCGGGCGAGGGACAACGCGGCGCGCAGTTCGAGGGCTTTCATTTGGCGTTCTTGGGCGAGAGCGATCGCGATGCGCAGGCGAGATTCGGCCTCGGCCGTCGCATTGGGAGAACAGGTCAGCAACACATCGGCGTAGACACGGTGCAGTTCGGGCCCAAACACCCCCAGCAGGTGGACCGGCTCGACAGCAGTCAGCAAGTCGAGGGCCCTGCGCTGCTGTCCGGCGCGCGTGTAGATCTCGGGTCTCTAAGCAAGCGACACACAGCGAGACGTCATCCATCGCCCCGCCGTAGCAGCCGAATGGTGGGTCTCGAGCAGCAGCAGGGCGTCGTCAGTG
>JANOLA010000681.1:0-5980 GCA_031419535.1 Burkholderiales bacterium
CACGGCGCTGAACGCGCACCGCCCGTGAGCGCCCTGCTCGATCTGCTGGCGCCGCTGTTCGCGCCAGCCTTCACGCTGTGGGGCGCACCTGTCACGCGGCTGGAGCTGGTGGCCTTTGTGCTCGCGCTGGCGATGGTCGCGCAGCTTGCCGCTCAATTCCATGGTTCGCGGCACGCCTGACTTGCCGAACCAAAGCTCCACGTGCACGAGTACGAGCAGCGCGGCCAGGGCGGCGGTGAGCAAGCGCATGCGGGTGGCTCGTTGGGGTCGCGTCAGCGCAGCGAGTAGAACGCCGCGCGGCCGGGGTAGCTGGCCACTTCGCCGAGGTCTTCTTCGATGCGCAGCAACTGGTTGTACTTGGCCATGCGGTCGCTGCGCGAGAGCGAGCCGGTCTTGATCTGCCCGGCGTTCGTGCCCACCGCGATGTCGGCGATGGTGGAGTCTTCGGTCTCGCCGGAACGGTGGCTGATCACGGCCGTGTAGTTCGCGCGTTTGGCCATCTCGATCGCGGCAAAGGTTTCGGTGAGCGTGCCGATTTGGTTGATCTTGATGAGGATCGAGTTGGCGACCTTGCGGTCGATGCCGTCGCGCAAGATTTTCGTGTTGGTGACGAACAGGTCGTCGCCGACGAGCTGCACTTTCGATCCCAGGCGATCGGTGAGGTGTTTCCAGCCGTCCCAGTCGCCCTCGTGCATGCCGTCTTCGATGCTGATGATCGGGTACTTGTCGACCCAGCTCGCGAGCATGTCGGTCCATTCGGGGGCCGAGAGTTGCAGGCTGCTGCCTTCGTCCACGTGGTACTTGCCGTCCCTGTAAAACTCGCTCGCCGCGCAGTCCAGGCCGATGGCGATTTGCGTGCCTGCGGTGTAGCCGGCCTTGTCAATCGCTTCCAGAATCAGTTGAATCGCCGCTTCATGGCTCGCCAGGTTCGGCGCGAAGCCGCCTTCGTCGCCCACCGAGGTGCTCATGCCCTTCGCATCGATGATTTTCTTCAGCGCGTGGAACACCTCGCAGCCGTAGCGCATCGCTTCGCGAAAACTCGGCGCGCCCACCGGGATGATCATCAGCTCTTGCAGGTCGAGGTTGTTGTTCGCGTGCGCGCCGCCGTTGATCACGTTCATCATCGGCACCGGCATTTGCATCGGGCCCGAGCCGCCGAAGTAGCGGTACAGCGGCAGCCCCGACTCTTCGGCCGCGGCGCGCGCCACCGCCAGGCTCACCGCGAGCGTGGCGTTCGCGCCGAGGCGGCTCTTGTTCTCGGTGCCGTCCAGATCGATCAGCGTGCGATCCAGAAACGCTTGTTCGCTCGCGTCAAGGCCCATCACGGCTTCCGACATTTCGGTGTTGATGTGCTCAACGGCCTTGAGCACGCCCTTGCCCAGGTAGCGGCCTTTGTCGCCGTCACGCAGCTCAATCGCCTCACGCGAGCCGGTAGAGGCACCCGAAGGAACCGCGGCGCGGCCCATCACCCCCGACTCCAGCAGCACGTCGCATTCGACCGTCGGGTTGCCGCGGCTGTCGAGGATTTCGCGGCCGACGATGTCTACGATGGCGCTCATTCAATGTCCCTTGGTGTGTTGATGTTCGGTCAAACGCCTTCGACGACGACCATGCGCATCACCGCCGCACCGTCGCGGGCCTTGCGAGCCTTGGCGTATTCGGTGGACGCGTAGAAAGCCTTGGCCTTTTCGACGGACGGGAATTTCAACACGACGATCCGGTCGGGCTGCCAATCTCCCTCCAGCACTTCCGAGGTGCCGCCACGCACGCACACCTGCGCGCCATGCGCGAGCATCGCCGCCGACGAGAGCTTCTTGTATTCCTCGTACTGCTGCGGGTTCGTGACACGCACGTTCGAGATGATGTATCCACTGCTCACTGTCTAGTCTCCAGGGTTCTCGCTCAACAAATGAAGTCATTCTCCAGCAATGGCTGGGCCTTGATGACTCGGTCGAGCGCTTGCAATTGTTCGAGCAGTGCGCGCATGTGCTTCAGCGGCACGGCGTTCGGCCCGTCGCTCATCGCGTTCGCCGGGTCGGGGTGCGTTTCCATGAACAGGCCGGCAATGCCGACGGCCACCGCAGCGCGTGCCAGCACCGGAACGAACTCGCGTTGCCCGCCCGAGCTCGTGCCCTGGCCACCCGGCAACTGCACCGAGTGCGTGGCGTCGAACACGACGGGCGCGCCGGTCTCGCGCATGATCGCGAGGCTGCGCATGTCGGACACCAGGTTGTTGTAGCCGAAGCTTGCGCCGCGCTCGCAGGCCATGAAGTTGTCTTCGCTCAAGCCTTTTTCGCGCGCCGCGGCACGCGCCTTGTCGATCACGTTCTTCATGTCGTGGGGCGCGAGGAACTGGCCCTTCTTAATGTTCACGGGCTTGCCGCTTTGCGCCACGGCGCGGATGAAATCGGTCTGGCGGCACAAGAACGCTGGGGTTTGCAGCACGTCGACGGTTCTTGCGGCGGCGCCAATCTGCTCTTCGCTGTGCACGTCGGTCAGGACCGGCACTTTAAGCTCGCGTTTCACCTTGGCCAGGATTTCCAGGCCTTTCTCCATGCCCGGGCCGCGGAACGTTACACCGCTGGAGCGGTTCGCCTTGTCGAAGCTCGACTTGAAGATGAAGGGGATACCGAGCTTCGACGTGATTTCTCGCAGCTGACCGGCGACGTCCATCTGCAACTGCTCGGACTCGATGACGCAGGGCCCTGCAATGAGAAAGAAGGGGCGCGCGAGCCCCACATCGAAGCCGCACAATTTCATGCAGCAACCTTCTCAGCCCGCTCAGTCTGGTGCCGCAACGCGGCCTTGATGAACGACTTGAACAGCGGGTGCCCGTCCCACGGCGTGGACTTGAACTCGGGGTGGAACTGCACGCCCATGAACCAGGGGTGAACGCTGCGCGGCAGCTCGACGATCTCGGTCAGCTTCTCGCGCTGCGTCAGTGCCGAGATCACGAGGCCCGCCTCGGTGAGGCGCTCCAGGTAGTTCACGTTCGCTTCGAAGCGGTGGCGGTGGCGCTCGTTCACCACGTCGCCATAGATCTCATGCGCCAACGTGCCGGGCTTGACGTCCGAACCCTGGCCGCCCAGGCGCATCGTGCCGCCGAGATCGGACGTCGCGCTGCGCTTTTGCACCGTGCCGTCGGCGTCTTGCCATTCTTCGATGAGCGCGATCACCGGGTGCTTGCAGTCGGGGTCGAATTCGGTGCTGTTCGCACCCGCGAGGCCGGCCTTGTGGCGCGCGAATTCGATCGTCGCGACTTGCATTCCCAAGCAAATGCCGAGGTAGGGGATCTTGTGTTCGCGCGCGTACTGCGCGGCCAGAATCTTGCCATCGACGCCGCGTTTGCCGAAGCCGCCGGGCACGAGGATCGCGTCGAAGCGCGCGAGGTTGCCCACGTTGCCGGGATTCAGGTCTTCGGAATCGACGTACTCGATCTTCACGCGCGCATGGTTGTGGATGCCGGCGTGGCGCAGCGCTTCGTTGAGCGACTTGTACGAGTCCGACAGGTCGACATACTTGCCGCACATCGCGATCGTCACCTCAAACTGCGGGTGCTCCACTTCGTGCACCAGGTTGTCCCAGCGCGTCAGGTTCGCGGGCTTGGTGTGCAGGTGCAGCTTGGCGCACACCAGTTCGTCCAGGCCCTGCGAGTGCAGCATGCGCGGCACTTTGTAGATCGTGTCGGCGTCCCACACCGAGATCACACCGAACTCGGGAACGTTGGCGAACAGCGAAATCTTCGCGCGCTCTTCGTCGGGGATCGGCCGGTCGGCGCGGCACAGCAATGCGTCGGGCATGATGCCGATCTCGCGCAATTTCTGCACGCTGTGCTGCGTGGGCTTGGTTTTCAGCTCGCCCGCTGCGGCGATCCACGGCACAAGTGTCAAATGCAGGAACGCGGCGTTCGTCGGGCCCATCTTCAGGCTCATCTGGCGCACCGCTTCGAGGAACGGCAGCGATTCGATGTCGCCCACCGTGCCGCCGACTTCGACGATCGCCACGTCCATGCCGCGCTCGCCGCGCGACGGCGCTTCTTCGGTGCGCTGCGGGTGCAGGCCGGCGCCGCGCCGGATGAATTCTTGAATCTCGGTCGTCACGTGCGGGATCACCTGCACGGTCTTGCCGAGGTAGTCGCCACGGCGCTCTTTTTCGAGAACGCTCTTGTAGATCTGGCCGGTGGTGAAATTATTGGCTCTGCGCATCCGCGTCGTGATGAAGCGCTCGTAGTGGCCGAGATCCAGGTCGGTCTCCGCGCCGTCTTCCGTGACGAACACTTCGCCGTGCTGGAACGGCGACATCGTTCCCGGGTCGACGTTCAGATACGGGTCGAGCTTGATGAGGGTGACTTTGAGGCCGCGCGATTCGAGGATCGCAGCGAGGGACGCCGAAGCGATGCCCTTGCCCAGGGAAGACACCACACCGCCGGTGACGAAGACGAACTTGGTCATTGTGTGCAGCGCCCGTGAAAGACAAACGCTGGGGTGGGAAAGCGCGATTATAGGGAGTGAGGCTTGCCTCGCCCGAAGCTGTGAGACTCTACGCGGCCGGGCGGCTCGCGCGCGCCGCGTCGAAGCGCGTCAGCCAGTGCAACACGGCGTTCGCCGTGGCCTGGGGTTGCTCCATCGGGAACAGATGGCTGCCGTCGAGCAGCGTGATGCGCAGTCGCGCGATGCGCTTCACTTCGCTCAGGCCGACGCGGCGCATTTCCTCGGAGCGCGTGCCGGCGACGAACGCCACCGGGCAGTGCGGTGGATGGGTGCGAAGCAGGCGCGCCAAGTGGTGCGGCAAGGTGTTGTAAATCGTTGTCTCGATGCGCCGCGAGAAGCTTAAGTGCTGCGCCGTTTCTCCGCTTGATGCGGTCTTGAGTAGATCCGGCTTTGCCGGGCTACTCAAACCCCCTTGGGGGGCGGACGACGTATTCGTCGGCCTGGGGGCGCTCTCGAGTCCGCAGGCCAGGTAGTCTTCGAGCACGCCCTCGGCCCAGCGCGCGAACACGGGCTTCGCCGCAAAGTGCGCGCGCGCCGCATCCACGCTCGGCCAATGTTCGCGCCGGCGCTTGGACACATGCCCCGGCGAAAAGCGCTCGCCGATGCCGCTGGCCTTGAAGAACTGCACGGTGCGGCCCATCCAATTGGGCAGCACGGGTGAATCGAGCAGAACGATGCCGCGCGCCACTTCGGGCCGGCGCGACGCGGCGAGCAAGCTCAGATAACCGCCGAGCGAATGGCCGACCAGGTACGCGGGAGCGGCGCGTTGCACGTCGATGAAGTGCAGCAGCTCGTCGCGCAATTGCGGCCAGTTGCTGGTGACGGCAAAGCGCGAGTCGTGGCCGAATTTCGGCAACGCCAAGACGCGCCAGCCGGCGCCGCGCCAATGCTCGAAGAGCTGCCGGTACGTAGCGGCGGGGAAGCCGTTGGCGTGCGAGAAAACGATCGTGCGCGAATGTTCTCCCTCTCCCTCTCCCTCCCCCTCTCCCGCTTGCGGGAGAGGGTTGGGGTGAGGGGCGTGCACGGGGCACTGAGGTCCGCCGCCGACCCTCCCCCCAGCCCTCTCCCAGGGGGAGAGGGAGCAAGGCTGCAACGCTCTGCGCATCTCATGCCTGTTTCACCAGCAGCGCCTTCAAACGGTAGAGGGTATCCAGCGCCTCTTTGGGCGACAACGCGTCGGGCTCGACTGCAGCGAGGGCTTTCTCGAGCGCCGACGGCGCAGCTTCGGGCAGTGGAGCCGGCGCGGCGAACAAGTCGATCTGCGCCTGCCCCGCGAGGCGCTGCGCTTCGAGTGCTTCCAACGTCGCACGCGCCTGGCGCACCAGGCTAGAGGGCATGCCGGCCAGGCGCGCCACTTGCACGCCGTAGCTGCGGCTTGCCGGGCCGCTCTGGATCTCGTGCAGGAACACGATGGCGTCGCCGCTCTCGGCGGCCGACACGTGCACGTTCAGCGCGCGTTCGTGTTTCGCCGGGAACTCGGTGAGCTCGAA
>JANOLA010000682.1:0-1957 GCA_031419535.1 Burkholderiales bacterium
TCGAGGCTTGCCCGACAACCCTCGTCATCCCGGCGAAAGCCGGGATCCACCGGTTGCACGCGATGAACGCATCGCCAAACGGGGGGCCTCCGCGGATGGGTCCCGGCTTTCGCCGGGATGACGGACTTCTTGCGTCGTGCCATTCGCCTTGCACGTGGTCATGCTGGGCTTTGTGCAGTGGCGCACTGGGCGCACGCAAAGCGGACATCCAACCGACAGCAACGGGCCGGAAGGCGCCCTTCCCCATCGCCAACTCGCTTCATGCGTCGCGGCTCGCGCAACACACGGTGAAGCATTGACATGAACCAACCCGTCAAGTTCTATCAAACCGGCACGTTCACGGTCGGGAATCGCCTGCTCGCGCCCGAACAGCGCAGCGTGCAGGCTTCGGCGCAGCGCAGCAACTCGCTGAATTCCGGGCACCGTGCCTGCCAGGGCTGCGGCGAGGCGCTCGGGGCGCGCTACGCGGTAGACGCCGCGATGCGCGCGACCGAGGGACGGCTGATCGCGGCGAACGCGACCGGTTGCCTCGAGGTGTTCTCGACGCCGTATCCTGAAACCTCGTGGCAGTTGCCGTGGATCCACTCGCTGTTCGGCAACGTGGCGGCGGTCGGCACCGGCATTGCCGCTGCACTCGAGGTCAAGGCGCGCAAGCTCGGTCGCACACAAAGCGACGTGCGCGTCATCGCGCAGGGCGGCGACGGTGGCACCACCGACATCGGCTTCGGTTGCCTGTCGGGCATGTTCGAGCGCAACGACGACGTGCTCTACATCTGCTACGACAACGAGGCCTACATGAACACTGGAGTGCAACGCAGCTCGGCCACGCCGCCCGCCGCGCGCACCGCGACGACGCTTGCCGTGGGCGAACACCCCGGCGCCGAGTTCGGCCAGGGCAAGAACCTGCCGCTGATCGCGATGGCGCATGAGATTCCCTATGTAGCCACCGCCACCGTGGCCGACCTGCGCGACCTGGAAGCGAAGGTAGAGCGCGCGATGGCGCTGCACGGTGCGCGCTACCTGCACATCCTCGTGCCGTGTCCGCTCGGCTGGGGCTCGGCGAGCCACGACACGATCCGCCTCGCGCGACTCGCGCGCGAGACCGGCATCTTCCCGGTGTTCGAGGCCGAGCGTGGCGAGGTAACCGCGGTCACGAAGATACGCCACCGCGTTCCGGTGGAGGAATACCTGCGGCCGCAGAAGCGTTTCGCGCATCTGTTCGGCGCCAGCAGCGATCCCGCAACGCTGGCGCGCATCCAGGCCAAGGCCGACCGCAACATCCGTCGCTTCAATCTGCTCGAAGAAGGCATGACGGTGTGACGATGCAAAAGCCCTTCGCCATCACGCTCGACCCCGGCTCGTCGCTCGCCAACAAGACCGGCACCTGGCGCACCGAGCGGCCCGTCTTTGTGGACCGCCTGCCGCCGTGCAATGCGCAGTGCCCGGCCGGTGAAGACATCCAGGGCTGGCTGTTCCACGCAGAGAGCGGCGACTATGAAGCGGCGTGGCGGCATCTGACCCGCGACAACCCGTTCCCGGCGATCATGGGGCGGATCTGCTACCACTCTTGCGAAGGCGTGTGCAATCGCGGCAAGATCGATGCGGCGGTCGGAATCAACTCGGTCGAGCGCTTCCTCGGCGACGCGGCGCTTCAGCGCGGCTGGCGCTTCGCGGCTCCGACGCAAGAGTCCGGCAAGCACGTGCTCGTCGTCGGCGCCGGCCCGTCGGGCATGTCGGCGGCGTACCAGTTGCGCAGTTTCGGTCATCAGGTCACCGTGATGGAAGCCGGCCCGATGCTGGGCGGGATGATGCGCTTCGGGATCCCGAAGTACCGGTTGCCGCGCGACGTGCTCGATGCCGAGATCCAGCGCATCCTCGACCTGGGCATCGAACTGCAGCTCAATACGCGTGTTGATGACATCCTGGCAGCGATGAAGGATGGTGGATTCGACGCGGC
>JANOLA010000683.1:0-1791 GCA_031419535.1 Burkholderiales bacterium
CCTTGTTCGCCGCCGTCGGGACGATGATTTCCTTGAACAGCAACTTGATCGCGTCGGCAATCGGCGTCAGCAGGCCGCGCGGCCCGACTCGGTTCGGCCCGGGACGCAATTGCGACCAGCCGATCGCGACGCGCTCCCACAGCGTGAGGTAGGCCACGCACAGCATCAACGGTGCGAGCAGCGCGACGATCTTGATCAGCGTCCACACGACGGGCCAGGCGCCGCCGAACAGGCTGCCGCCGAGGGCTTGAAATTCATCGAGCATGCTCAGGCGGCCTCGACGTTCACGGCGCCGAACATCGCGCCGAGCGTCGCGGTGTCGGCGTGGCCGGTGGGGATTCGCACGGTGTGTGCGGCGAGCGTTGCATCGAGCCGCGCATGCAACACGGCCTGAGCCGTGCCTTGCGAAATCCGCACTTTCGCGCCCGGTGCGAGGCGCAGTTGCTGCCACAGCGCCGCGGGCAAGCCGGCAACGGGCGGACGCGCGTCAGCCGTCATCTGCAACGACTGGGCGTGGCGCACGAGCGAGTCGGTGGCGTAGATCGGAACGTCGCTGATGCGCTCGTGCCCGGCATTGGCGCGGCCAGAGGCCGCAGGTGCGAATGTGGGCACGGGCGCCGGCCCGGCTGGAGCCGACTCGCCGGCGTTGCTCAGGCGCGCGGACAGTGTGGCGACGTCGCCCAACGCCTCCTTCTTCACGTCTTCCGAGGTCTCGAAATCGAAGCCTTGCAGCTCCAACAGATTGGCGAGCACGCGCAGTACTTTCCAGGCCGGACGTGCATCGGCCGCCGGCTTCACGACAGCGTGAAAGCTCTGCACCCGCCCTTCGGCGTTGATGAAGGTGCCCGAGGTTTCGGTGAACGGCGCGATCGGCAGCAGCACGTCGACATGTTCGAGCGAATGCAATTGCAGCGGGCTCAGCGCGACGACGAACTCGGCCGCGCGCAGCGCGGTGGCCGCGGCCGCCGGGTCGGCCGCGTCGAGCAGCGGGTCGACATTGAGCAGCAGCAACGCCTTCACCGGCAACGGCGCGCTGCCCAGCATCTGCCCGGCGTTCAAGCCTTTCACGCCCGGCATCGCGCCGACGAGTTGCGCACCCACCGTGTTCGCCGCTTCGGTGAGGTAGCCCACACTCGCCCCGGTGTGGTCGCCGATCCACTGGGCCAGCGACAACAGCGCGGCGGCCTGCGGATGCTGCGCGGCGGCGTTGCCGAGCAACACGGCCTTGCGCTCGCCTGACAGCAGCGACTTGGCAATCGCCGCTGCGGCCGCACTCGCCTGACCCGGAACTGGCGCGGCAACGCCCTGGGTTTGCGCAATCGCCGTGGCCACATCGGCCAGGCTCTGCAGCCACCGGCTCGGCGCGGCGACGATGCTTTCGCCCAGGTTGATCAGCCAATCGTCTTGCAGCGCGTGAATGCTGTGCAGCTTCGCGCCCTTGCGCACGGCATGGCGCAGGCGCAGCGCGAACAACGGATGGTCCTTGCGCAGGAACGAGCCGACGACGAGTGCCGATTGCAGCGACGACAACGCGTCGATCGGCATGCCCAGCCAACGCGCTTCACCGGGCCGCGCCGCGTTGCTGAAATCGGCGTGGCGAATTCGGTGGTCGATGTTCGGGCTGCCCATTCGATGCACGAGCTTGGTGAGCAGGTGCAGTTCTTCGACCGTGCTGTGCGCGCTGCCCAGCGCGCCGACGCTTTGCGCGCCGTGGTCGAGCATGATCTGCGTCAGGCTGCGCGCCACGTACTCGAGCGCCTGGGTCCACGACACCGCTTTCCACTCGCCGCC
>JANOLA010000684.1:0-2552 GCA_031419535.1 Burkholderiales bacterium
CCTGGCAACGCGGCTGCGTGCGCAATTGGGGCTGGAGGCATGAATTCGCAGCCGCCAAACTCGCTGCTCATCGAGGGCCATACACGCGCCTTGCTCGATCTGATCGAGGCCGACCGCGTAAGGCAATGCACCCAAATCCTCGGCGCCGCGAACACCAAGGCTGCAGCGCAGCGCGCCCAAGCGCATGCCGATGCGCGAGCGCGTTTGCGCCATGCGTTCGAGGAACAACGGCTGCGGCGGCGCGAGCGAATCGCCGCTGCGCAGGCGCAACTCGCGACGCGGCGCCGCCTGCACGAGCAACAGCGCGTGGCCGCGCTGCTGCGCCTGGCGTGGGAGCAACTGCCCGGCGAACTGCTGGCGCTGTGGCGCGAGCCGGCTGCGCGCGCGGCCTGGCTTGCGCATGTGTTGGAGTTCGCGCGCGAGCGTTTGCCGGGCGGCGTCTGGCGCATCGTGCATGGGCCCGACTGGCCGGCAACGCAGCAGCAGGCGCTGGCTGCGCAATGCGACGCCACGCCCCAGTTCCACGCCGATCCCGAGATCAGCGCCGGGCTGAAGATCCTGGCCGACAGCAACGTGCTCGACGCCACGCTCGGCGGGCTGCTCACCGAGCGCGCCGAGTTCGAGGCGCGCTTGCTGCGCCGGCTGGAGAATCCGGAGTGAGCCTCGCCACCGTACGCTGGATCGCCGGGCCGGTGCTGCACGCCGTGAAGCAGGGACCGTTTTCGCTGCGCGAATCGGTACGGGTCGGGCCGCGCGCGCTGCTCGGCGAGGTAGTGCGCATCAATGGCGACACGATCGTCGTGCAGGTCTACGAAGACACGACCGGCCTGCGCCCCGGCACCGAAGTGCGCGGCGACGGGCAGGCGCTGGCGATTCGCCTCGGCCCCGGTTTGTTGGGCCATATCTTCGACGGCCTGCTGCGGCCGCTGTCGGGCAGCGACTCGGCGTTCGTGCAGCCGGGCATGCTCGCGCCGGAGCCGGCGCGCCGTCACTTCGTGCCGCGCATCAGCGCCGGTGCGCCGTTGTCGCCGGGCGCTGTGATCGGCGAAGTGAGCGGCGAAGCGCGCGGCGAAGCGCGCGGCGAAGCGAGCGGTGGGGCGGCGAAGCACAACGCCGCGGGCCGGGCGCAACTCTGCCTGGCGCCACCCGACGTGGGCGGCGTCGTCGAGTCGGTGGAGCCGGCCGGTGAATACGCCGACGCTGCCACGGTGTGCGTGCTGCGCCAAGCCGATGAGAGCTTGCGTGACATCTCGATGAGCCATCTCTGGCCGGTGCGCCTGCCCCGGCCCGTGGCGCGGCGCTTGCCCAGCAACGAGCCGCTCGTGACGGGCCAGCGCATCCTCGATTCGCTGTTCCCGGTGGCGCAGGGCGGCAAGGCGGCGATCCCCGGTGGCTTTGGCACCGGCAAGACGGTGTTGCTCGAAGCCCTCGCCAAGGGTTGCAATGCCGACGTCATCGTCTACCTGGGTTGCGGTGAACGCGGCAATGAGATGGCCGGCGTGCTCGACGAATTCCCAACCCTGACCGACCCGCGCACCGGCCGGCCATTGATGGAGCGCACCGTGATCATCGCGAACACGTCGAACATGCCGGTCGCGGCACGCGAGGCGAGCATCTACTGCGCGATCACGGTGGCGGAGTACTTTCGCGACCAGGGCTTGCACGTCGCGCTGATGGCCGACTCGACGAGCCGCTGGGCCGAAGCGCTGCGCGAGGTGTCGGGGCGCTTCGGCGAACTGCCCGGCGAGGGTGGCTACCCGGCGTACCTGGCAAGCCGCCTCGCGGATTTCTACGAGCGCGCAGCGCGTGTCGAAACTCTGGCGGGCAGCATCGGCTCGGTGACCGTGATGGGCGCGATCAGCCCGCCGTCGGGCGATTTCTCCGAGCCGGTGACGAGCCACACGAAGCGCTATGTGAAGGCGTTCTGGGCGCTCGACGTGAAACGCGCGCAGGCGCGGTTCTACCCGGCGATCCACCCTTTGCAGTCTTACGCCGAAGACGCGCGAACCTTCGCTCCGTGGTGGGCGGAACACGGCAACCGCGAATGGTTGCTGCTGCGCCAGCGCTTCCTGACCTTGCTCGACGAACAGGCGCAGTTGGAGCGCATGGCGCGCATCATCGGCAAGGACGCGCTGCCAGCACGCCAGCAACTCACGCTGCTGTGCGCGGACCTGATCAACGAGGCGTTCCTGCGCCAGTCCGCGTTCTCTGCCGTCGACCGCGTCTGCAGCCCGGCGCGCCAGGGAGCGATGATGCGCCTGCTCGGGCGCTTCATCGACCTGGCGGAAGCGGCGCTCGCGGCCGGTGCGACGCCCGAGCGCATCGCCTCGATCGGTTGCATGCGCGCAGTGCAGCGCATGGGCGAGGACATTGGCGACGATCAGTTGGCGCTCTTCGCGGACCTGAACGCGCGCCTGGAGCGGGAATTCGCGTCGCTCACGTCAGGCCCGCGGACCGCGGAGGCAAACGATGCTGCTCACCGTTGAAGGCGCCGCGACGCGCCTCGAAGGGCCGCTGCTGTTCCTGCGGCGCACGCTCGACGTCGGCCTGGC
>JANOLA010000685.1:0-26294 GCA_031419535.1 Burkholderiales bacterium
GGGCCGAGTTGTCGGACTTGCCCCGATCGGCGAGCAGCGCAGGGGACTCCTCGCGAAGCGAGGAGCAAGCCGTCCGGGCCGACGCACGGCCACCCCGCGTCGAGCGACGCTCCGAAGCAAGTATGTGAATTCCATCGTCGAACTGGCCACGCCGCGCCGAGTGACGCTCGCAGACGCGGGCGATTGGAATGCAGCGCCGAACGATAGAGAGTGGAAACGCAGCCGCATGACCACCTCCTCCATCCTCCTGCAGTTCCTCACCGGTCTGTCCGCCGCGTCGGCGCTGTTTCTCGTTGGCAGCGGCCTGTCGTTGATCTTCGGCGTGATGCGCATCGTCAACTTCGCGCATGGCTCGTTCTACATGCTGGGCCTTTATGCGGCGGTGTCGCTGACCGGGTGGTTCGGCAGTTCGCCGCTCGGCTTCTGGGGCGGAGTGCTGCTTGCCGCGGTGATCGTCGCCGCCGTCGGCGCTTTGTTAGAAGTCCTTGTCCTGCGACGAATCTACGCAGCACCGGAGCTGTTCCAACTGCTCGCCACGTTTGCACTCGTGCTCGTCATCAAGGATGTTGCGCTCGCGCTGTGGGGCCCGGAAGACTTGCTCGGGCCCAAGGCACCGGGAATGAAAGGCGCGGTCCAGATCCTGGGCAAGCCCTTCCCGAGTTACGACGTGTTCCTGATCTTCGTCGGCCCGCTCGTGCTCGGTGCGCTTTGGCTCTTGCTGACACGCACGCGCTGGGGCCTGCTGGTGCGCGCCGCGACGCAAGACCGTGAGATGGCCGGCGCGCTGGGGGTGAACCAGCAATGGCTGTTCACGTCGGTGTTCGCGTTGGGCACGTTTCTCGCGGCGCTCGGCGGCGCGTTGCAGATGCCGCATGAACCGGCGAACCTGCACCTCGACCTGGCGCTGATCGGCGAGGCGTTTGTCGTCGTCGTCGTCGGCGGCATGGGCTCGGTGTTCGGGGCGTTCGTCGCGGCGCTGCTGATTGCCTTCGTGAAGGCGGCGTGCATCGCGCTGGGAACGATCGACCTGTTCGGCACGCCGTTTCCGCTGAGCAAGCTGACGCTCGTCGCCGAATTTCTGGTGATGGCGGTCGTGCTCGTTTGGCGGCCCTGGGGCTTGTTCGGCAAGCCGCAGGGCGCCGTGCGCGGTACCGCGGCGATCGACGCACCGCTGCGCGCCTTGCCGCGCCACTGGAAGATCATGGGGCTGCTGGGCCTGGCGCTGTTGGCGAGCGCGCCGCTCTGGCAAGGGGCCTCGGCGTACCTGCTGGTGCTGCTGATCGACATGCTGATTGCCGTGCTGTTCGCCACCAGCCTGCACTTCGTGATGGGACCGGCGGGCTTGCATTCCTTCGGCCACGCGGCCTACTTTGGCCTCGGCGCTTACGGCGCCGCGCTGTGCCTCAAGGCCTGGGCCTTGCCGATGGAGCTGGCGCTGCTGCTCGCGCCGCTGGCCGCGGTGTTGGGGGCGCTGGTCTGCGGTTGGTTTTGCGTGCGCCTGTCGGGCGTGTACCTGGCGATGTTGACGCTGGCGTTCGCGCAAATCGTCTGGGCCGTCGTGTTCCAGTGGGATGGTTTCACCGGCGGCAGCAATGGGCTGGTGGGCATCTGGCCTTCGCCTTGGCTGGCGAGCAAAAGCGCGCTGTTCCTGCTGACGCTGGTCTGCACGGTCGCCGGTTGCACCTTGCTCGCGCGCATGTTGCACGCGCCGCTCGGCCTGGGCTTACGTGCCGCGCGCGACTCGCCGTTGCGTGCCCAGGCGATCGGCATCGACGTGCCGCGCCTGCAGTGGCGCGCCTTCGTGATCGCCGGTGGCATCGCGGGCTTGGCGGGCGCGCTGTTCGCCTTTGCGAAGGGCACGATTTCGCCGGAAACGCTGGGCGTGGCCAAGTCGGTCGACGGTCTGGTGATGGTGTTGCTGGGTGGCGTGCAAACGCTCTCAGGCCCGTGGGTCGGCGCGGCGCTGTTCACCTGGCTGCAAGACACTGTCATGCGCCAGACCGACTACTGGCGCGCGCTGCTCGGCGCGACGATGCTCGCGCTGGTGCTGCTGTTCCCGCTGGGCGTGGCGGGTGGGCTGCGGCGTATTTTCTTGAAGGAGCCGGCGTGAGCCGGGCGGCGCCGATGGACGGCGCGAGCGCGGGCCCAGGTCCGCGCACACTCGCTGGTGCGACAAGCGGCGCAACGGGCGAGGCGCCCAAGGCCAGCGCGGCGGCCGCATCAGCGGCGACGTTTCCGGCCGCTTCCACGCCCCCACTGCTCGCGGTGCAAGGCCTGTCCAAGGCCTTCGGTGGCCTGCGCGCGGTGCAGCAGGTCAGCTTCGAACTGGCGGCGGGTGAACTGCTGGCGCTGATCGGCCCGAACGGCGCCGGCAAGTCGACCTGCTTCAACATGGTCAACGGCCAGTTGAAGCCCGATGTGGGCTCGGTGCGGCTGGCCGGGCAGGAACTCATCGGGCTGGCGCCGAACGACATCTGGCGCCTGGGCGTGGGGCGCACGTTTCAGATCGCGCAGACCTTCGCTTCGCTCACCGTCATCGAGAACGTGCAGCTCGCACTGCTTTCGCACGCCGGCCAGGCGCGGCGCTTCTGGCGTAGCGCGCGCGGGCAATTCCGCCGCGAAGCCCTGGCGCTGCTTAACAGCGTAGGCATGGCCGCGCAGGCCGAGCGTGCGACCAGCGTGCTCGCGTATGGCGACGTGAAGCGTGTCGAGCTCGCGCTGGCCTTGTCGAACCAACCGCGCCTGCTGCTGATGGACGAGCCCACCGCCGGCATGGCGCCGGGCGAGCGCCAACAGCTGATGGAGCTGACGCGGCGCGTCGCGCGCGAACAAGGCATCGGCGTGCTGTTCACCGAGCACAGCATGGACGTCGTGTTCGCGCATGCGGACCGATTGATCGTGCTCGCGCGCGGCGAGTTGATCGCGGGCGGGCCGCCCGCTACGGTGCGCGACGACCCGCGCGTGCGCGAGGTCTACTTCGGCATGGGTTCGACTTTCGACGCTGCGCCCCCGTCAGCACCTGGAGCGGCGCTGCATGCTTGAGGTGCGCGACTTGAACGCCTGGTACGGCAAGGCGCAAGTGTTGTTCGGCGTGTCGCTCGACGTACGCGCCGGCGAGTGCGTCGCGCTGATGGGGCGCAACGGCGCGGGCAAGTCGACGACGATGAAGGCGATCATGGGCTTGCTCGCGCGGCGCAGCGGGCGGGTCGTCTTCGACGGGCACGACATCTCGCGGCATGCGCCGCACGCCATCGCGCGACTCGGCCTGGGCTGGGTGCCCGAAGACCGGCGCATCTTCACCGACCTGAGCGTGGCCGAGAACCTGGAAGTCGGGCGCCAGCGGCCGCGCGCCGGCGCGCCGGCCTGGACCCCGGAGAACCTGTGCGCGCTCTTTCCGAACCTCGCCACCATGCTCGACCGCCCCGGTGGGCGCACCAGCGGCGGCGAGCAGCAGATGCTGACGATCGCGCGCACGCTGATGGGCAACCCGCGGCTGATCCTGCTCGACGAGCCGTCGGAAGGCGTGGCGCCGTTGATCGTGGAGCAACTCGCGCGATTGCTCGTGCAGCTGAAGGCGCAGGGCCTGGCGATCCTGTTGTCGGAGCAGAACCTGCACTTCGCGCGGCTGGTGTGCGACCGCGTCGCGGTGTTGGAGAAGGGCCAGATTCAATACTGCGACACGATGGCGGCCTTGCTTTGCGATGAAGCGGTGCAGCGCAAGCACCTCAGCGTCTGAGGACTCCGATGTGAAACCCGCAGTTGCCGCGCACCACGATTCGCAACCCATGAAGCGCCCACCATGAGCCGCATTGCAGGCATCGACGTCGGCGGCACCTTCACCGACCTGATCCTCGTCGACGACGCGAGCGGCGAGGTGCGCATGGCCAAGGTGCCCACGACGCTGGAGAACCAGGCGTTTGGCGTGATCGCCGCGCTCAACGCCGCCCAAGCCGACCCGGCGCTGCTCGACGCCATCGTGCACGGCACGACCACGACGACCAACGCGATGCTCGAGCGGCGCACCGCGCGCGTCGGCCTGATCACGACGCGCGGTTTTCGCGACGTGCTCGAACTCGGCCGGCGCACCCGCCCCACGCCTTACGGCTTGAAGGGCCGCTTCACGCCGCTCATCGAGCGCACGCTGCGCCTCGAAGTCGACGAGCGCGTGTCGGCCGAAGGCGAGGTGCTGACGCCGCTGAACGAGGCCCAGGTCGAGGCGGCGGCGCGGCAGTTGCTGGCGCTCGGTGCCGAGAGCGTGGTGATCCACTTCCTGCACAGCTACGTCAATGCGGCGCACGAGGCGCGCGCGGCGCAGATCGTGCGCGCCCTCTGGCCGAACCCGTATGTCACCGCAGGCCACGCGATCGTGTCTGAGTACCGCGAATACGAGCGCGGCGTCACGGCGGCGGTGAACGCTTCGATCCAGCCGGTGCTGCACCGCTACATCGCGCGGCTGCAAAGCGAGCTGTCCAAGCGCGGCTTCACGCGCGAACTGCTCGTGATGCAAGGCAATGGCGGCACGGTGGCATCGAGCATCGTTGCCGAGCATGCGGTGAACACGGTGATGTCGGGGCCCGCGTCGGGCGTGATCGCGGCGGCTGCGACGGCGCTGCAGGCGGGCAGCGGCACGGGCGACGGGCTTGGCAATTTCGGAAACGTCGTCACCTACGACATGGGCGGCACGTCGACCGACGTGGCGCTGGTGCTCGGCGGCATGCCCGAGGTGTCGAGCGAGCTCGAACTCGAATACGCGATGCCGATCCACGTGCCGATGGTCGACGTGCACACGATCGGCGCGGGCGGCGGTTCGCTGGCGAGCGTGGATGCGTCGGGCATGTTGCGCGTCGGCCCGCAAAGCGCGGGGGCGACGCCGGGGCCGATCGGCTATGGCCGCGGCGGCACGCGCATCACGATCACGGATGCGAACCTGGTGCTGGGCCGGCTCGACCCGGCGCGGCTGCTCGCGGTTGAAACCCCGGTGGACATGGCCGTGCTGCACGCCGCGATGCTGGAGCAGGTCGGCACGCCGCTCGGTCTGGACGCGGCGAACGCCGCCGCCGCCGTGTTGCGCGTCGCGAACGACAAGATGGCCGGCGCGGTACGCATGGTGAGCCTGTCGCGCGGCCATGACCCGCGCGACTTCGCGCTGTTCGCTTTCGGCGGCGCCGGGCCGCTGCACGCCGTGGCGCTGGCGCGTGAACTGGGCATTCCCAAGGTGCTGATCCCGGCGCGGCCGGGACTCACGAATGCGCTGGGTTGCGTCGTCGCTGACCTGCGCCATGACTTCGTCGCGACTGTCAATCAGCCGCTGAGTGCCTTGGACGAAACCCGCATCGGCGCGGTGTTCGACGCGCAGGTGCGCGCGGGCCGCGAACGCCTCGCGCGCGAACAAGTCGCCGTCGAGGCGATCGTCACGCTGCACCGCGCCGACATGCAGTTCCAGGGGCAGAGCCACATCCTGCCGGTGCCGATCGCCGATCCGCGCCTCAATCTCGCGGAGCTGCGCCGGCTGTTCGAGGCCGCCTACTGGCAGCGCTTCGGCGTCGAGTTGCCCGAGATCAAGCCGGTGCTCGTCAATCTGCACACGGCTGTGATCGGCAAGCGCAAGGGCGTGTCGCTCGCCGCGATCGCCGCAGCCCAGCCGGCGGCGACGCTGGTGCAGGCGCAGCGCGGCACGCGCCAGGTTTGGTTCGAGCAGGGCGGCTGGTTGGAGACGCCGCTTTACGTTCGCGAGCGATTGCCGCTGGGTGCGTCGTTCATCGGGCCAGCGATCATCGAACAGATCGACTGCACGAGTGTGATCGAGCCCGGCAATCGGGTCGAGCGCGATGCCATCGGCAACCTGATCGTCGCGGTCGATCGTGAACACCCAGGAACCGCATCGAAGCGGACGTCAGATGTCTAAGTGGAGCCGGCGGAGGGACTCGAACCATCGACCCCTTCATTACAAATGAAGTGCTCTACCAACTGAGCTACACCGGCAAGATCGAAATTAATACTAGCAGGCCTGGGGGCGCTCAAGCCGAAATCGCTGATGCCGCCGAATCGATCTCTGTGGCGAAATCGGCGCTGTCGCGCAGCGCGATCTCGGAAGCACCGCCGCGCGTGTGGACGACGGCCTTGCTCAGGCCAGGCATGTGGAATTGCTGGGCAAAAACGCGGCCCGACTGAGTCGAAGCAAGGTCGGGCGCCACGCTGTCCCCCAGCAGGGCCATCAGTCCGGACTCCTTGTGAACGATCAAAGGATGCGCTGCGAAGAGCTGGGCCAAGGTGCCCGCGTCCGCCCGGGTGAAGAAGTAAATCGTCCGGGTCGCCTCGTGATCTGGAAGCGTCATGGCACCCCACTCAGCCTTGTGCCTGAATACGCCGTCATTGAGGAACGGTGCGCTCTTCATGGTGTCGACAGCGTCGAACTTGTTGTCGACGGCGTACTTGATCTGGAAGTAGTACAGCGCGGTCTGTGCTCCACCCTTGACATTCGCCTCATCTCCGTCCAGCACACCGGACCGGCGAAAGACCAGCGTCTTGCCCTCGATCAGGGACAAGGCTCCCGCGACGGGGATATCTTCCCGGATCACGAACAGCAGCAAGCCTTTCTCGAAATAGCCCTTCATCGTTGAATAACTGTCCACCTGGGCGAGTTGACCATATCTGCGCTGGATATGTGGAACGTGCATCCGATAGTAGAAATGGTCAAAGTCTTTCTCATCGTTCGTCATGCGATAAGAAAGGCCATGCTTCTCGGCGAAGTTATTGGTGACTTGACGCTTCTTCTTCGAGAACGATTTTCGAACCTCTTCCCAGGAGGCGCTTGTATCTATGACCTGTCTGACCTCTTCCTGTCCTTTGTACTTGCAAAGCCGGCGGAACAGAAGGTCGTAGAACGTTGGCAAGACTGCCACACAAAGATCATACTGCTGCCGGCTCAATATATAAGGCAGCAAGAGGATTGGAACTCGCCAGGACCTGATTTCCGACGGTGGCCCCTCATAGATTCGAACCTTGAAGTCATCGTTGAACGACGATTGACCCACCAACATGCATCTGAACGGCGTTTTTCCGCCCTTCAAGGTTCCTTCCACAAGTGCGATCCTCGCCCAAATGAATGCAACGATCGGATAAAGCAGACTCTTTACGAAAACCATTGCTCTTGATATTGTATTGTTCATCGAGTGTTCGAATATTTCAATCTGTCGGAAAGGTCAAGCGACCTTGCGCACAACACGGCGCATGAAATCCTTCGCGGCCTGCGGAATCACCTGATAGACACCCACGGCACCCAGCCAGGTAATGATCGACTGCTTGAGACTCGCCCTCTCCGGAGGATTGATCGGAACCGCCAGTACTTCGCTCCAGGAATTTTGAATAATTTGTCTGAAGAGTTCAAATCCTGGCGCTGATCGATGCGATTCGTTCGCGCCGAGCAGAACCACGAGCAAATTCCTGCAATTGAGTGGTGCGAACGATTCTTGAACAATGTCGTATTCTGAACGAATGTGGGCCTGCCATCGGCCAGCCATTTGCTCCCAACAAAATAAATTGAGAATGCCGATTCCATGAGAGTTAACCACGCTGGATATCCAAGACTGGAGCGCCGCGATGCCAAATGGGTGGTCGCCGATCTTAGACAGCCTAGCGAGATCGCAAGCCGATATATTGTCAGTGCCGGGATTCGAATTGCCATGGTAGTTTTTGACGATCTCCGCAACATCCCCGGTTACGCAAACTCGATCGGACGGATAGAGATCGTGCATCGCCTGCGCATCCGCGCAGTAGGCAACATGGGTCGAAGAGCTATTTCTCTTGAGAATATTCCGAAATGAATCATCAATCCGCTTTGGATAGCCTATTAGATGATGCTTCAGTTTCAATCTCTTCAGGAGACGATTGGGAACTCTGACATCTCTTGAGTCCTTCCCGGATCCGGGATAGACAAGAGTGAAAAAATGAACTTGCGCGGCGAATTCTGCCGTGAGTGCTAACATCAATCGACTGTCCCAGCCGGCAGTCATTGCGATGGCAAGCGCGTACCTTCTACGTGCGCTCGTCATTAATCCGCGAAGCTGGCGAAGACCTTCGTCAACCGCATGTTGGTACACGACGGGCTCCAGTTTCTCAGTGGGCCAGTACCTGAGTGTCGTGCCGGTTTTGAGATCGAGCAGATGATTCGGAAGAAGAGCGCGTATTTGAGAGTACTGAGACGAATGACCGGGTATCCAATAAACCTCGAGGTC
This sequence comes from Burkholderiales bacterium, assembly GCA_031419535.1. Taxonomy (GTDB): domain Bacteria; phylum Pseudomonadota; class Gammaproteobacteria; order Burkholderiales; family Burkholderiaceae_C; genus JAEMQF01. The sequence continues at coordinate 8,235 of JANOLA010000685.1, forward strand.
GTTGTTGCCTTTGGATCGAATGTAGTCGACCGCCTCAGCATCCAATGAGAGCTTCAGTGTTTCCGCGATAAGCCCAGGCTGCGATCCGCAATAGACATGCACCTGGCCTTCGACGATTGTTGTGCCATAGTAAACTTGGCGCATGCCGGTCGCGTCGTGAAATATGATTGTGCGCGTCCTATCGTGAACGACCATCGCCCATCTTCCACCGAATCTCGCGGTGAGCATTGCTGGATTGCCATTCTTCCAGTCTTCGTGCAAGAGCTCTTGAAGTATTCCAGTATTGTCTTGCGATGGGTTCTCAGGATCCAGAATGAATCCGAGCAGCGTCAATGACTTTTCGCCATCACTGACGTGAGTAAGCTCAAGGTCAGGATGGACGCTCAGATGATGATCTTCAGTGACCCGTTGTCTGCGCCAGCCTTGAAGGCCAATCGAGTCGATCGGTCCCAGCAAGAACTGGCGTCTAAAAAGGAGCGGGTCCGCTTGGGCCACGTGCGCTGGTGTCCTTGGGGGCAGATGAACTTGAAACTTCGAAAGAGCGCTTTTCAGTGGCGAAGGTCTGCTTGGCTGTAAACAACCCATTGATTGTTTATCCAGCAGAGAATGGCAATCTTCCTGATGGTCGACCTAATGGAAAAAGCTTGCTCACTGAGGTTTTTGTACTCGGACGTGAAGTCATTCGCCGATAAACCGTATGCCAAAGTAACGTGCAAATGGAACCCATCACGTTCAATTGGGTAGGCGTGCACGCCGAATCGGCCATGCAGGTCCTTGAGAAGTTTCTGCCTCAGACTCTCGATTCGCGTGTTCGCTTCGACTTCGATGAAAATGTATTTGTCGTTGGCAAAGCTGCCGAAGTTTCTTAGGCTGACGTCAACGGGGCCGTGGGTCGTCGCAATTTCTTCTATGTAAGTGGAGAGGGCCCGCAAGTCGGAAGTTGGGAAGCCCAGCTTGAGCGTAATGTGAGGGGGCGCCGCCAGACCGTCGTTTGCCCCATGTCTCTTGAGAATATCTATCTGGATTTCTCTGATCCGATTATGAGATTGGTCGTCGTCCAGCAGGAGCACGATCGCTGTTTCCAGCCGCTCGAAATCTCTGGGACGTCGAATTCCCAGCGCCAGTCTCGCGTGATGCCCCCATTCGAGGACGGCGGAGCGAAGGCTCCGAAAGACGTCTGCCATTGCGTGGTCTGGCTTGTTCGTTCCGAGCCGTGAGTCCGAGGATGCTAAGGGCAAGCGCGAGGCCATCGCGGCGCCAGCGGCTTGAGCTTCGTGCCAATCTCACGGGCCGACGCCTGCCGAAAAGGCTTGCACGGCCGGTCAGCGTCAAACGCCTCGCATGCGGTCGGCGATGAACTGCGTTCTGAAGCACCGAAAGTTCCCTCGGTCGAGCGCGCAGCGAATCTCACCCATCAAGTTCAGGTAGTAGTGCAGGTTGTGGATGCTCGCCAGCATCGGCGCGAGCATTTCGCCGCAGCGCTCCAGGTGGTGCAGGTAGGCGCGTGACACACCGCCTGGGCCGGCGCAGGCGTGGCATTGGCAGCTCGGGTCGATCGGCAGCTCATCGCTTCTGTAGCGCGAGTTGCGCAGCCGCAGATCGCCGAAGCGCGTGAAGAGGTGGCCGTTGCGCGCATTGCGTGTGGGCATCACGCAGTCGAACATGTCGACGCCCGCCGCAACGCCTTCGACCAGGTCTTCCGGCGTGCCCACGCCCATCAGGTAGCGCGGTTTTTCTTGCGGCAAGAGCCGCGGCGTGTTCGCGACGATGCGCTGCATCTCCTCCTTGGGCTCACCCACGCTCACGCCGCCGATCGCGTAGCCCGGCAGGCCGAGCGCGGCGAGCTGCGTGGCCGACTCTTCGCGCAGGCCCTCGAACATGCCGCCTTGCACGATGCCGAACAGCGCGTTCGGATTATCCAGCCGCGCAAACTCGTCGCGGCAGCGCCGTGCCCAACGCAGACTCAAGTGCATCGAGTCGGCTGCTTCCTGCTGCGTCGTCAGCCGACCTTCAACCTGGTAAGGCGTGCATTCGTCGAACTGCATCGCGATGTCGGAATTCAGCACATGCTGGACCTGCATGCTGATCTCGGGCGTGAGGAACAGCTTGTCGCCGTTCACCGGCGATGCGAAGCGCACGCCTTCTTCGCTGATTTTGCGCATCGCGCCGAGCGACCAGACCTGGAAGCCGCCGCTGTCGGTGAGGATCGGTTTGGCCCAGGCCTCGAAGCGGTGCAATCCGCCGAACTGGCGCAGCACGTCCAGGCCCGGGCGCAGCCACAGGTGAAACGTATTGCCCAGAATGATCTGCGCGCCCATCGCGTCGAGCGACGCCGGCAGCACGCCTTTCACCGTACCGTAGGTGCCCACCGGCATGAACACCGGCGTCTCGACGACGCCGTGGTTCAGCGTCAGGCGGCCGCGCCGTGCAGCGCCGTCGGTTGCGAGCAATTCGAAGCGCAGCATGGCGCGAATTGTCGCAGGCGTGTTTTCAGGACGGGTGGGCGCTCGACTCGATTCGTCCCGGCCGGCTTGAACTGCGATGAGAGTGCGCTGGGCTCAGCCTGCGGGGGGCGGGGCCGGGCCCGCTCAGTACAGCGGCGCGAACGCGCTCGACGGCGCCATTTCGGCGTTGTTTGCGCGCCGCAGCCAGCGTGTCACCGCGGCGATCAGGGCTTCGGCGAGGACAGGCTTGGTGAGAAAGTCGTTCATGCCCGCGGCCAGGCAGGCAGCGCGGTCTTCGGCGAAGGCGTTCGCGGTGAGCGCGACGATCGGCACAGCCTTGCCGAAATCACCGACCGTGCCGCTGCGCAAGCGGCGCGTGACTTCGAGACCGTCCATGTCGGGCATTTGCCAGTCCATCAGCACCAGGTCGAAGGTTTCGCGCGACAACAAATCCAGTGCCTGGGCGCCGTCGTCGGCGGTGCTTGTCAGGTAGCCCGCGTTTTGCAGCATGCTGCAGACGATCATTTGGTTCATCGGATCGTCTTCGACGACTAGCACATGCCGGTTGTTGCCGCCCGGCGTCATGCCGCGCGGGCTCTGGCGCTCCTCGGCTGCGGTATCAGTGCCGGGCGGCGCGCCGATTCGCGCCACGGCGCCGAGCCGGCTGACGAGCGCGGCGCGCAACACGGGCTTCATGACATTGCGTGGCAGGTTCAACTGGTCGCGCGTCGCATGCGCCGAGTTCGATTCCGCCGCCGTCATGCCGATGACCCGCTGCGGGTCGACCCAGGCCAGTGCGGCGTCGAGGAACTCGCGGGTCTGCTCATGGTCGACCGCGGCGAGCAGCCATGGCTTGTCGGAGATCGGTCCGAGCCGTTGCAACCAGTCGCGCAATTCGGCGGGCGTGGAGCAGCGCTGCGACTTGCAGCCCAGCCGAGCCAACTGCGCAGCGAGCGCCTGTGCGCTGGGCTCATGCGGTTCGAAGAACGCGATGGCATGGTTCAACGGCGCCGGCTCGGGCACGACGCGGCTTGCCGGCGGCAATTGCAGCCAGATGTCGAAGCACGAGCCCTTGCCGAGTTCGCTGGTGACCTCGATGCGCCCGCCCATTGCCTCGACGAGTTGACGCGAAATCGCCAGGCCCAGACCGCTGCCGACAAAGCGCCGGTTGGTGCCGTCGTCGGCCTGTCGGAACGGCTCGAACACCTGCTTGAACGAGGCCTGACCGATGCCGATGCCGGTGTCGGACACGCTGATGTGCAGCGCGTTCGGCGCGGTGCCCGGCATCACGCGCAACACCACTTCGCCGCGCGGCGTGAACTTGACGGCGTTACCCAGTAAGTTGAGCAGCACCTGGCGCAGGCGCATCACGTCGCCGCGCCGCCAGGCGGCGATCGACGGATCCAGCACGCCGGCCATCTCCACGCCCTTGGCGCGCGACTGCACCGATGCGGTGGCCAGCGCGCCTTGAACGCAGTCGAGCAGGTTGAAGTCTTCGACGGCGAGCTCGAAGGCGCCGGCTTCGATGCGCGACAGGTCGAGCACGTTGTCGATCAGCCCGAGCAGATTGATGCCGCTGGTGCGGATGGCATCGACCAGGTGGCGCTGGCCGTCGGTGGTTTCTTTCTGGTCGAGCAGTTGCGCCGCGCCGATCACCGCATTCAGCGGCGTGCGCAGCTCATGGCTCATGTTCGCGAGGAAACGCGTTTTCGCTCGCGACGCGGCCTCGGCGCTTTCTTTTTCCTTCTTCAGTTCGAGTGTGCGCTCGCTGACGCGGCGCTCCAGGGTGCGCATCGAATCGGCGAGCGCGACGTCGCGCGCCTGGACTTCGTCGAGCATGCGGTTGAAGGCGTGCACGGCCAGGCCGATTTCATCGCCGCCCACGCCGGACAGGCGCTTCGAATAGTCCTTGTCGGCGGCAATAGCGCCCGAGGTCGCGGCAAGCGCCGATATCGGTTCGGTGATGCGCCGCGCGACGCGGCGTGCAACGTTCAAGGTGAAGAACAGGCCGGCGGCGCAGCCGAGCAGAATCGCCACCAACTCGAACGCGAGCGCCTGGTACAGATCGTTCAGGCCGTTGCGCAGCACGACACGGCCGAGCTGCGTCTTGCCGGCCCACACGCCCTCGCTCACGACCAACTTGCCGGTGTGCAGCCCGCCGCCCATGGGCGGGGCGTCGTTGCCGGCGTTGCCGTACACCGCCACCAGGCGGTCGGCCTTGTCGAACAGCCAGGCCGCTTCGACCTGGGCGCGCGTGCTCAAGCCGCCGAGCGTATCGGCGATCGTTTTACGGTCTTCGAAGGCCAGCGGTACCTGCAGCGCATAGGCCATGGTTCGCGCCAGTTCCTGCGACGCGCTAAGCGCGCGCGACTGTTGGAACCAGACACTGGCGATCAGTACCGCGACGAAACCGCAGAGTGCGGTCGCGCCAGCGCAAAACGCGAGCAAGAGCGACAAGCGCCGACCCAGCGGCAAGTCGTTGCGCGTTCCGAATGCGCTTCGCATCCGATGCACAAGAGCGCGCGCGCTGAAGGGCTGCGCGTTTGCGCCGCGTGCGATGCGGGAATGGGGTTTGGTGTCGGTCGAATCCATGGGGCTGTTCGCAGGCGCCGGCGGGCGGGGCGACAGGCACACGACCGCCGCGCTCGATGGTAGTGCACATGGGATGGGCTGCGCCTGCGCCTGACTGTAAGCCGCGGTGCGCTCGATGCGAAACCGGAGCGCGCGCCGCGGCGAAGGTCGGCGTGCGTTGAATCACACGCCCGCCCGCGCATTGGCCCTCGTGCGCTCGGCGATGACAGGCACGGGACGCTCATCGAACACGCGGTCACCGCGCGCAACATGTCGATACGAGCTGGCTGAAAGGGTTCGCGCCGTCAGCCGTTCGCGACGCGCCTGAGCAACATCGCGTCGCCGTAACTGAAAAATCGGTAACGCCTGTCGATCGCGCAGGCATACAGGCTGCGCACGGCGTCGTACCCCGCGAAGGCGCTGACCAGCATCATGAGCGTGCTCTTGGGCAGATGGAAATTCGTGATCAGCTCGTCGACGACGCGGAACTCGAAGCCGGGGGTGATGAAGATGTCGGTCTCGCCGCGCGCCGATTGCCAGGTACCGCCGCGCGCCGCCGACTCGAGCGCCCGCAGCGTTGTCGTGCCCACCGCGACGACGCGCCCGCCGCGGCGGCGCGCGTCGGCCACGGCCTGCACCGTGGCGGCGCCGACGTCGAACCATTCGCTGTGCATGCGGTGCTCGGCGATGACGTTGCTGCGCACCGGCTGGAACGTGCCCGCGCCCACGTGCAGCGTCACGTTCGTGGTGGCGACGCCGCGCTCGGCCAACGCGCTCAGCAGTGCGTTGTCGAAATGCAAGGCCGCGGTCGGCGCTGCCACCGCGCCGGGGGTCTTGGCGAACACGGTCTGGTAGCGGTGTTCGTCGTCGGCGCCGGCCGCGTGCCGGATGTAGGGCGGCAGCGGCACTTCACCATGGCGCTCGAGCAAGAGCAGCGGGTCGTCGGGAAAGCGCAGGCGATAAAGCTGCGCATCGGGCGCTCGGCCCAGCACCTGCGCGTCGAACCCTTGCGCGAAGTGCAGCCGGCTGCCGGCTTGGGGTGCTTTGCTCACTCGGAGGTGAGCAAGCACTTCATGCCCGGGCAGCACGCGCTCAACCAGCGCCTCGACCGCGCCGCCGCTGGCTTTGACGCCGCGCAGCCGCGCCTTGATGACGCGGGTGTCATTGAAGACCAGCAAATCGGAGGGTTGCAGCAGGGCGGGAAGCTCGCGAAACACCCGGTCGACCGGCAGGGCGGCGCGAGCATCGAGCAATTTCGACGCGCTGCGCTCGGGCGTCGGATGCTGGGCGATCAACTCCGGCGGGAGCTCGAAGTCGAAGTCGTTCAGGGTGTGAGGTGTGCGCATGGGCCGGGGGCGGCAGAATTCTCCCATGCCCGATCGCGCCGCCCGAGTCGCAGCCTCCAAGTCCAGTCCGAAGTCCAGCCCGAAGTCCGACCCGAAATCGGGTCCCAAATCGGGCCCGCAGCGCGCCCTCGAAAAACTCGGTCTGCTGCGCGACATCGACCTGGCGCTGCACCTCCCGCTGCGCTACGAAGACGAGACGCGCATCGTGCCGATTGCCGAGCTGCGCGATGGCAGCGTTGCGCAAGTGGAAGGCGTGGTGCGCGACTGTCAGGTTCAGGTGCGCGCGCGGCGCCAGCTCGTGGTGCGAATTCACGACGGGTCTGACGACCTGGTACTGCGCTTCCTGCACTTCTACGCGTCGACGCAAAAGTCGCTCGCGGTCGGCCAGCGCGTGCGTGTGCGTGGCGAGGCACGGGGCGGATTCTTCGGCCTGGAGATGGTGCACCCGAGCCTGAAGCGGGTCGACGCCGACACCCCGCTGCCCCAGGCGCTGACGCCGGTCTATCCGAGCAGCGCGCAGCTGCCTCAGGCCTATCTGCGCAAAGCCGTCGGCTCGGCGCTCGAGCGCGCCGACCTTGGCGAATGGCTGCCGCCGTCCATCCTGCCGCCCGGACTGCTGGCGCTTCGCGAGGCGCTCGATTTCCTGCATCACCCAGGCCCGCTGACCAGCCTGGCGACCTTGCAAGACCGCAACCATCCGGCGTGGCAGCGCCTCAAGTTCGAGGAACTGCTGGCGCAGCAACTGTCTCAACTTCAGGCCAAGCGCGAGCGTGCGCGGCAGCACGCCCCGGCCTTCGCCCCGAACGGCACTGCCTCGGGCGACTCGCTGTACGCGAGGCTGCTCGCCGCGCTGCCGTTCACGCTCACCGCGGCGCAGCAGCGCGTGCTCGGCGAGATCGACGCCGACTTGCGGCGCGATGTGCCGATGCACCGCTTGCTGCAAGGCGATGTCGGCTCCGGCAAGACGGTCGTCGCCGCCTTGGCTGCGGCCACGGCGATCCAGGCGGGTTGGCAATGCGCGCTGATGGCGCCGACTGAAATCCTCGCGGAACAGCACTTGCGCAAGCTGGTCGGCTGGTTGGCGCCGCTCGGCGTCGGCGTGGCCTGGCTCACCGGCAGCAGAAAGGGCAGGGCGCGCGGCGCGATGCTGGCGCGCGTCGCTTCCGGGGAAGCCGCGCTGGTCGTCGGCACCCACGCAGTGATTCAGGAACAGGTCGAGTTCGCGCGCCTCGGCCTGGCGATCATCGATGAGCAGCACCGCTTCGGCGTGCAGCAGCGGCTGGCTCTGCGCGCCAAGCTGGAAACGCAAGGCCTGGAGCCGCACACCCTGATGATGAGCGCGACGCCGATTCCGCGCACCCTGGCGATGACCGTGTTCGCCGATCTGGACATCAGCACGATCGACGCACTCCCGCCGGGGCGCTTGCCGGTGCAGACGCGCCTCTTTGCCCACACGCGCCGCGAGCAGGTGATCGCGCGCATTCGAGATCAAGCCGCGGCAGGGCGACAAACGTACTGGGTCTGCCCGCTGGTGGAAGAGTCGGAAACCCTCGACTTGCAAAACGCGACGGCGACGCATCTCTTATTAGGCAGTGCGCTGAGCGGCCAGAAAGTCGGCCTGCTGCACGGGCGCATGGCGGCGGCCGAGAAGGCGGCGACGATGGCCGAGTTCGCCGCCGGGAAGATGGCGGTGCTGGTCGCGACCACGGTGATCGAAGTCGGCGTTGACGTGCCGAACGCTTCATTGATGGTGGTGGAACACGCTGAGCGCTTCGGCCTGTCGCAGTTGCACCAGTTGCGCGGCCGCATCGGCCGGGGCAGTGTCGCGAGCACCTGCGTGCTTCTGTATGGCGACGGCCTGTCGGATACCGGGAAGGCACGGCTCAAGGCGATGCTCGAAACCCAAGACGGCTTTGAGATCGCCCGGCGCGACCTGGAAATTCGCGGCCCCGGCGAGTTCCTGGGTTCACGCCAGTCCGGCGCCAGCCTGCTACGGTTTGCCGACATCAACCTCGACGAAGCCTTGCTCCAGCAGGCGCGGCGCGCGGCCGACTCCTTGCTCGACCATCACCCCGAAGTGGCGCAGCGCCATGTGGTGCGCTGGCTGGGCAGCCGCGAACACTTTCTGAAGGCCTGAACGCCCGAAGAGAGCAGGCCGAGCCTCGAAGGCACCTTGCTGCACCGCCGCAAAAGACATGGCCTCGGCCCGGCCGGCTTGTTGCAAACCGCCATGCGTAACGAAAAGTGGTTCAAAACGCCGTGCGATCCAGCACGGCGCGGACCGGTCGTCCCCTCAGCCGTGGTGTTCCCGGCCTTGGGGTGCCGCAGGCCTACTCACGTCCATGAAATCAGCCCACACCCCGACCCCGACTCGTCACCCCACCGAGCTAACCGGCAGGCCGATCTCGCGCCGCATGCTCGACCTCGCCACCGGCATGACAGCGTTGCTGCTGGTCGTTGCCGCCCTGGCGCTGGTCCACGGCGGCCCACTGCCCAGCCTGCACGGCCTGACCAGCTTGAGCGGCCTGCCCAGCCTGAGCAGCTTCAGCCCGGCAGAACCCGCTGCCGCGCCCGCCGCGCTGCCCGACGCCGAAGCCTGGCTCGCCACCTACAGTGCGTGCGACGCTCCGGCTGCGAACATGGCGGAATCGGCCGCGCCCAGCAGCGCGCCGATGCGAGGTCATGTGATCCTGGCCAGGGACGCGGTGCTCAAGCTCCCGGAAGCGCCGCTCGAAGTGCGCCGCCTCATCAACGAGGTGGCCGCCGAAGTGAAGATCGCCCCGGCCCTGCTGCACGCCGTGATCGCCACTGAATCGCGCTACAACAGCGACGCGCTGTCGCCGCGCGGCGCGATCGGCCTGATGCAACTGATGCCCGAAACCGCGCTGCGTTTCGGCGCACCCGACCCGTACAACCAGCGCGACAACGTGCTCGCCGGCGCCAACTACCTGAAGTTCCTGCTCAAGTTGTTCGACAACAACATGGAGCTGGCGCTGGCCGGCTACAACGCGGGCCATGGCGCGGTGATGCGCGCCGGCAACCGGATTCCGGAGTATCCCGAGACGATGGCTTATGTGCCCAAGGTCCTGGCCTACATGCGTTGCGCGGCGAACGAGGCGTGCCGCCCCACCTGAGAGTGCCCCCCGGCGTCGGCAATGCCGACGCCGCCCCCCGAGGGGGGCAAGGAAACTTCGGGCGGCCGGGCGTTTCCTTGTGCCGATCTGAACGCGCGAAAGTTCAACACACGCGGCGCCGCGACTCAAAGCCGGCGCGATCCGAGGGAAGGCCATGAGCGGCACGTGACGTGCCTGCCGCTATGCTCGCGGCTCGCCGGGCGCACCGCGTGCCCGGGTTTCGAGCTTTCCCGGGAGACCGCGATGAAGACCCTGAAGACCCCTCTGGCCTGGCTGGCCGTTGCCGCACTTGGCCTGCCGCTGCCGCTGCTCGCGCAGGACAAACCGGTCGAGATGAAATTCGCCACCTGGGTGCCGGCGCAGCACCCGCTCGCTAAGACCGGTTTCGAGCCCTGGGCCAAATCGGTCGAAGCGGCCTCGGGCGGCAGCATCAAGGTGGCGATGTTCCCGGCGCAGCAGCTCGGCAAGGCGAACGACCACTACGACATGGCGCGCGACGGCATCGCCGAGATCACCTACGTGAACCCCGGTTACCAGGCAGGCCGGTTCCCGATCTTCGCCGCCGGCGAGCTGCCGTTCCTGATGACGCAGCCCGGCGCCGGCTCGGCGGCGCTCGACGCCTGGTACCGCAAGTACGCGGCCACCGAGATGAAAGACGTGATGGTCTGCTTCGCGCACCTGCACATCGGCACGATCCACTCCAAGCTAGCGATCACCGACCCGGGCCAGATCAAGGGCATGAAGGTCCGCTCGGCCAACGGCACGGTGGCGCAGATGATGACGTCACTCGGCGGTACCAACGTGCAGGTCTCGGCCCCCGAAGCGCGCGACGCGCTTGAGAAGGGCGTCGCCGACGCGATCACGTTCCCCTGGAATTCGATCATTTCGTTCGGCATCGACAAGGCGGTCACGTACCACACCGACATGCGCCTGTACGCGGCCGTGTTCGTCTGGGCGATCAACAAGTCCTGGTACGAAAAGCTCGCGGTGAACCAGAAAAAGGTGATCGACAGCCACTGCACCAACGAATGGGCGGCGCGCGTCGGCGCCGACTGGGGCGCGGCGGAAGACGCCGGTCAGGAAAAGCTCGCCAAGACCGCCGGCCACACGATCGTCAAGCTGACCCCGGCGCAGCTCGACGCCTGGCGCAAGGCCGTCGAGCCGCTCGCCGCGCAGTGGGTTGCTGCGGCAGACAAAGCCGGCATCCCTGGCAAGGCGGCGCTGGACGACTTGAAACGCGAACTCGTCACACGCGGCGCGAACAAGTAAGCGCCGCCTGTGCAGCGCCTGCTGGCCACCGTTGAAACGGTGGCCGCCGTGTTCCTGTTGCTGATCGCGCTCGTGACGGCCGGCAACATGGCCCTGCGCGATTTGCTTTCGGTGCAGATCCCGGACTGGTTCGACGGCTCGAAGTTGATGATGGGCATCGCGCTGTTCTGGGGCATGGCGGTGGCGACCTACCACGCCGGCCACATCTGCGTCGACGTGTTGTGGCAGCAGCTGAATCCGCGAAATCGGCGGCGCCTGGACTTGCTGGCCGGTGCCGTGACGCTGGCGTTCCTGGCGCCGATGGCCTGGATGGTGTGGGCCAAGGTCCTGACCACCGGCACGCAGGCGACGATGGACCTGCGACTGCCGATGGTGTGGTTCTACGCCGCTGCCGCCTGCGGTGCGGTGGCCGCCGCGCTGCTCGCGTTGTTCAGGCTGTGGGACGTTTGGCATGGACGCGAGCCCGGCCGCGAGGATGTCGCATTGAGTGACCCGGCACCATGAGCGCCCCCGCCCGGCCGTTCCGAAGGGGGCGCTCCGTCCCGCTCGGCGGGACCGCGCGAAGCGCGAGGGTGCACCCGTGAGCCGCGACGCGGTCGCGCTCGGCGGCTTTGTGCTGATGTTCCTGCTGATGGCCTTGCGCGTGCCGATCGGCGTGGCGATGGGGCTGGTCGGTGTGGGCGGCTTTGCCGTGCTCGGTGGCTGGAAGCCGGCGCTCAATCTGCTGGGCAACGTGCCGTTGTCGGTGCTGACCGACTACAACCTCGCGGTGATTCCGATGTTCATCCTGATGGGTGCGTTCGCGTCGCACTCGGGCATGAGCCGCGAGCTCTTTGCCGCGGGGCGCGCCTGGCTCGGGCACCGGCGCGGCGGCCTGGCGTATGCATCGATCGCGGCGTGCGCCGGGTTCGCCGCGATCAACGGCTCGTCGGTCGCGACCGCGGCGACGATGACGCAGGTGGCCTTGCCCGAGATGCGCAAGTCGGGCTACGACGCCGGCTTTTCCGCCGGGCTGATCGCCGCCGGCGGCACGCTGGGCATCATGATTCCGCCGTCGGTCATCTTCGTGCTGTACGGCATCATGACGGAGACCGACATCAGCAAGCTGTTTGCCGCCGGTGTCGTGCCGGGGCTGCTGGCAGTGCTGCTCTATTTCGCCGTGGTGCAGTTTCTCGGCTGGCGTTACCCCGCCAGCATGCCACTCGGCGAGCCGCATTCATGGCGCGAGCGCTGGGCCAGCCTGAAAGACTTGTGGGCGGTGCTCGTGCTGTTCCTGTTCGTGCTCGGCGGCATCTACGGCGGCTGGTTCACGGTGCAGGAAGCGGCGGGCATCGGCGCGGCGGGCACGCTGTTCATCGGCATGCTGCGCGGGCGCCTGCGCTGGCCGCAAATTCGCGCCGCGCTGATCGACGCGCTGCGGGTGTCGTCGGCAATCATGTTGATCGTCGTCGGCGCCTACCTGTTCGGCTACTTTCTGACGATCACGCAGTTCACGCAGAAGGCCGTCTCTTTTCTGACCACGCTGCCGATTGGCGCCTACGGCGTGCTCGCGCTCGTGATGGTGGGCTACCTGATCCTGGGCGCGATCATGGACGAGCTGGCGATGATTCTGCTCACCGTGCCGATCGTCTTTCCGGCGATGATGCAGCTCGGCTTCGACCCGGTGTGGTTCGGCGTGATCGTCGTGATGGCGGTGACGTTCGGCATGATCTGCCCACCGGTGGGCATGAACGTGTTCGTCATCAATTCGATCGCGCGCGACATCACGCTGGGCCGCATCTATCGCGGCACGATGCCGTTCATCGCCGTCGATGTGTTGCGGCTGTTCCTGTTGTGCGCGTTTCCGGCGCTGTCGCTGTGGCTGCCGGGCCTGCTCGTGAAGTAACCGACTGCGGCGTTGGCCGCGTGGCGCTCGCGCAGCGGGTGCGGCAGCGCCAATGAAAAAGGGCCGCGGCGTCACCGCAGCCCTCTTCGCAAGGTCTTACTTGCGCGTGTAGGTGATCTTCTTCGAGCCGCCGTCGCAGCTTCCGACCACTTTCGCGTCGCCGACCTTGTCGGTGTCGACGATGTCCAGGCTGTAGTTCGGCACCTTGTTGGCGTCGATCTTCGCCGCGATTTCCGTCTTCAATTCCTCGCAGGGCTTGACTTGGGCCAGCGACACACCGCTCGCAGCGGCCAACACGCACATCAGGGCAAGTTTCTTCATGGGGACTCCGAATCTGGACAAGGGGTGCAAATGCATCGCACAGAGCGAGCTTCGCGGGGCGCCATTCTGACCCCCTGATCGGGGGGTGGCTGTCGCGCCTTCAAGTCGAGCGTGACGTGCTGCACGCGGGAGGCGGCGCGACGCACGCGAGACATCTTGTTGCGGACTCGCGTGGCGCGCGCGAGCCCGCACAAGCGCGCTCAGCACGCGACGCCGTAGCCGATCTTCTGCGCCATCAGATCGATCGAGAACGAGCACTCGACGCGGTTCGGCTTCTTGAACTGCACGCACTTCATTTCGCCGACGCGCTTGGCCATACCGCCGGTGCATTCGTCCTTGATAGTCGCCACTTTCATCGCCGCGAACAAATCGCGGGCCGAACGACCCGTGAGCTGAAAACGAAGATGGCTGTCTTTGCGCTCAGCGTCGCTCGGGTCCAGGTAGTTCTCGGGCGTGATCGCGAAGCTGCCTTGCAAGGGCTTCCAGTCGGCGGCATGGGCCGGCAGCGCAGCGCTCAGCACGGTCGGCAGCACGGTCAAGGCAAGGACCGCGGCGCATCGAAGGTTCATGGTATCTCCTCGAAATTCCCGGCCACCGGTGCGCGCCCGATTCAGATGCAGCGCCCGCCATCGACCTCCATCGCCACGCCGGTGATCATGCTTGCTTCGTCGGAGCACAGATAACACGCCGCATTGCCCAGGTCTTCGGGTGTCGAAAAGCGCCCGAGAGGGATCGTCGAGAGGAACTTTGCGCGCATCTGCGGCGTGTCTTCGCCCATGAAGGTCTTGAGCAGCGGCGTTTCGCCGGCCACCGGGTTGAGCGCGACGACCCGGATGCCGAAGGGTGCCAGCTCCACCGCGCTGGAACGCGTGGCCGTGATGACCCAGCCCTTGCTCGCGTTGTACCAGGTCAGCCGCGGCCGCGGGCTCACGCCCGCCGTGCTGGCGATGTTCAGCACCACGCCCGACTTCTGCGCCTTGAAGCGCGGCACCACTTCGCGCATCGCGAGGTAGATTGCCTTCATGTTGACGGCGACGATGCGGTCGAACTGGTCTTCCGCCAAATCTTCCATCGGCTGCGGCAGATGGCCGATGCCGGCGTTGTTGACGAGGATGTGCAGGCCGCCGAAGTGCTGTTGCGCCGCGTCCAGCATCGTCTTCACGTCTTGCGCGTTGGCCACGTCAACGCAGACGCTGCGCGCGTTCGCGCCCAGCGCGCGCGCCACGCGCTCGCCCGCCGCTGCGTCGCGGTCGGCGATCACGACGCGTGCGCCCTCACGAACGAACTTCGTGGCGATGCCTTCGCCGAAACCCGAGCCGCCGCCGGTGACCACCGCAACCTTGTCCGCCAGCCTCATGATGTCTCTCCTCTTGTGTGTTCGCCTGCGGGTCCTTCGCGCTCGCGCTTGCGGGGGCGGGCAACCGTCTTGGGACGGCCCGGCGGCGCTTGCTCAACCGTGATGAATCGCGACTGTCTTCAGCACCGAGAAGCCATACAGCGCCTCGAAGCCTTTTTCGCGGCCATGGCCCGAATGCTTTACGCCGCCGAACGGCAACTCCACACCGCCGCCCGCGCCATAGTTGTTGATGAACACCTGGCCGCACTTCAGCGCCCGCGCCATGCGCATCTGGCGCCCGCCGTCGCGCGTCCACACGCCCGCCACCAGGCCGTACGCCGTGCCGTTGGCGATCTGCAGCGCCTGCGCTTCGCCGTCGAACGGGATCAGCACCTGCACCGGCCCGAACACCTCTTCCTGCGCCAGCGCGTGGTCCGGGCCCAGGCCGTCGATCAGCGTCGGCAACACATAGTGCCCGCCGCGCGGCGCATCCGCAGCCAGCGCACCCTGCGCGACGATGCGCGGCGCACCGCCCTGTGCCAAGCCGAGGTAGCGCTCCACGACGCTCTTTTGGCGCTGCGAGATCAACGGCCCCATGTCGAGATCGGCGAGCGCCGGCCCGACTCGCAGCGACCGGTAGCGCTTCGCCATGCTGCTGCGCACCGCGTCGAACACGGCGCGCTCGACCAGGATGCGCGAGGCCGCCGAGCAAGTCTGCCCGGCGTTCTGAATGCCGGCGTTCACCAGGAACGGCAGCGCGGCGTCGAGGTCGGCGTCGGCAAACACGATCTGCGGGCTCTTTCCCCCGAGCTCGAGCGTCACCGGAATCACATTCTTCGCCGCCGCGGTCTGAATCAGCTTGCCGGTGGCCACCGACCCGGTGAAAGAGATGTGCTGAATACCGGGGTGCGACGCCAACGCCGCGCCCGCCTCTTCGCCCAGACCCGTGACGATGTTGATGGCGCCCGCGGGAAAGCCGACCTGCTGCGCGATGCGCGCAAATGCGAGCGCGGTGAGGCAGGCTTCTTCCGCAGGCTTGACCACGCAGGCGTTGCCCATCGCCAACGCCGCGCCAACGCTGCGGCCGATAATCTGCATCGGGTAGTTCCAGGGCACGATGTGGCCGGTCACGCCATGCGGCTCGCGCAGCGTGAGCGCCGTGTAGCCCGGCGCGAACGGCAGCGTCTGGCCGTGCACCTTGTCGGCCGCGCCGCCGTAGAACTCGAGGTAGCGCGCCAGCGCCGTCACGTCGGCGCGCGCCTGTTGCAGCGGCTTGCCCACGTCCAGCGCCTCGAGTCGCGCCAGCATGTCCGTCTGTTCGAGCACCTTGCGTGAAAACTCGAGCAGCAGCCGGCCGCGCTGGGCGTGGCTGGTGCGGCCCCATTCGCCGTCGAGCGCAGCCTGCGCCGCGGCGACGGCCGCGTCGACATCGGCCGCGCGGCCGCGCGCGATCGCGCACAGCGTGCTCGCGTCGGAGGGGTTCTCGAGCGGCAAGGTCTCGCCACGCTCGGCGCCGCGCCATTGGCCGGCGATGAACAGTTCGCTCGGGTTGAAGGGCAGATCGGTGTGCATCGTCATCGTCTCCACGGGCGCGCCGACAGCGCCGCGACTTGAGTCATCATAGGCGAAGGTTTTTCGCGTCGCGTTGCCCATTGCGTCGACCTGTCTTGTGTGAATTGGAACAGCCCTGGTGAGACCGCCATCAGCACCTTCCTGATCAAACGCCTCGCCGGCCTGCTGGCGGCGCTGCTCGCGGCGTCGGTCGTGGTCTTCGCCGTGCTCGACATCCTGCCGGGCAACGCGGCCGAGGTGATGCTGGGCGAATCGGCCACGCCCGAAGCGGTGCGCGCGCTGTCCGCCAAACTCGGCCTGGACCGGCCCGCGCCGCTGCGCTATGCGAGCTGGCTGCGCGGCCTGCTCGTCGGCGAACTGGGTCGCAGCGTCGCCTACGACACGCCGATCGCCGAGTTGATTGCCGAGCGCCTGGCGGTGACGCTGCCGCTCGCGGTGCTGGCGATGATGCTCACCACGGCGATCGCGCTCGCTGCCGGCGTGTACGCCGCGGCGCGCCACAACACGCGCGGTGATGTGGGCGTGATGGTGGCCAGCCAGCTCGGCATCGCGATCCCGAATTTCTGGTTCGCGATCCTGCTGATTCTGGTGTTCTCGGTGCAGCTCGGCTGGTTTTCGGCGGGCGGCTTTGCCGGCTGGACCGAAGACGCCGGCGGCGGCCTGTGGGACGGCCTGCATTCGCTGATCTTGCCGGCGGTCGCGCTGGCGCTGGTGCAGGCGGCGATCCTGGCGCGCATCACGCGCTCGGCGGTGCTCGACGTGCTGCGCGAAGACTTTGTGCGCACCGCGCGCGCCAAGGGCCTGTCGCCGCGTGCCGTGCTGTGGCGCCACGTGCTGCGCAACGCCGCGGTGCCGGTGCTCACCGTGATGGGATTGCAGTTCGCGAACCTGATCACCGGCACCATCGTCATCGAAAACGTGTTCGCATTGCCCGGCGTGGGGCGGCTCGTGTTCCAGGCGATCGCGAACCGCGACCTGGCGGTGGTGCAGAACATCGTGATGCTGTTCGCCGCGTTCGTGATCGCCATCAATTTCGTCGTCGATGTGTTCGTCGCGTTCATCGACCCTCGCCTCGAGTCGACGCTTGCCTGAGGGCCTGAGAGCCTGAGTCTGAGATGAACAGCGCCTCCGACACATTGAAGCGCGCGCGCCGCCACCGGAGCTTTCGCATCGGCGCCGTGCTGGTCGCGCTGCTCGCCGCGAGCGCGCTGCTGTCGTACCTGTGGACGCCCTACCCGGCCAGCGAGATCGACATCCCGAACAAGCTGCTGCCACCCAGCGCCGCGCATTGGCTCGGCACCGACAGCCTGGGGCGCGACATCGTCTCGCTGCTGCTCGTCGGCGCGCGCGCGTCGATCGCGGTGGGCGTGATCGCGGTGGGCATCGGCATCGTGTTCGGCGTCGCGCTCGGCCTGTTCGCCGCGGCCCGGCGCGGCTGGGTGGAGGAAGCGGTGATGCGCCTGGCCGACTTCACGTTCGCGTTCCCGGCGCTGCTCACCGCGATCATGCTGACGGCGATCCATGGGCCGGGGCTGGTGACGTCGATCGTCGCGATCGGCATCTTCAACATTCCGGTGTTCGCGCGCATCACGCGCGGCGCGGCGAACAGCATCTGGGCGCGCGAGTTCGTTCTCGCCGCGCGCGCCTGCGGCAAGGGCGCGACGCGCATCACCTTCGAACATGTGCTGCCCAACATCGCCTCGCTGCTGATCGTGCAGGCAACGATCCAGTTCGCGGTCGCGATCCTCGCCGAGGCCGCGCTCAGCTACCTGGGTCTGGGCACGCAGCCGCCCACGCCGAGCTGGGGCCGCATGCTCAACGAAGCGCAGACGCTGCTGTTCCAGGCGCCGCAACTGGCGATCTGGCCCGGCCTGGCGATCGCGCTCAGCGTGCTCGGCCTGAACCTGATGGGCGACGGCCTGCGCGACTTGCTCGACCCTCGCTTGGCGCGCCAACGTTGACGGTCACGAATGAACCGCGCAGCAGCGAGGCTGGCGAAAGCCCAATGACCGAACCATTGCTCGAAGTGCGCGACCTGCGTGTCGGCCTGCAAACCACGCGTGGCCCGGCCGACGCCTTGCGCGGCGTCTCGTTCAGCCTGCGGCGCGGCGACACGCTGGGCCTGATCGGCGAAAGCGGTTGCGGCAAGTCGATGACCGCGCTGGCGCTGCTGGGTCTGCTG
>JANOLA010000686.1:0-2573 GCA_031419535.1 Burkholderiales bacterium
CACCGCGGTCCCCGCGTCGCCCACTTCGAACAGGATCGCCTGGCCGCTGTCCAGATCGGTCGCGACGATTCCGAGCGGAATGCGCATCTGTTCGATGGTTCGGCTGCCGGTATGGTCGCGTACGAACTTGGCCAGTGCCGCGCCACGGATCACGCCGCGGCCGGGATAGGACCAATCGGTCAGGGTCGATTCGTCCATCGCGTCGGCCAAGATGCCGAGCTCCGACCCGTTCTTCCCCGCCGCGTAAAGCGCGGCAACCAGACTGCCGGCCGAGGTGCCGACGATCACATCGGGCTTGATCCCGTTTTCTTCGAGCACCTGAATCACGCCGATGTGCGCGAAGCCGCGCGCCGCGCCGCCGCCCAGCGCCAAGCCGATCTTGGGTGGCCGAGGCGGGGGCTTGACCGGCTCCACCGGCGGTGGCGTGGCGGCTGTATCAACCGGAGTTGCAGGTGGGGCCTTGGGTGGGCTTTCACAGCCGACCAGCAAGCCGGCGATCAGCGCGCACGCGCCCCAGCGAATGGGGCGTACCAGCGTGCGGATGGCCGCAGCCGCAGCGCGCCCAGCTAGGAGAACTCTTGTCATGAGAAATTCTAGAGCGTCGGCAGCCATTCCATATTCGTGATGTGAATGAACAGAGAACAAGAATGTCGTTGGGAAACATAAAGCTCGCCAATAGAGTTCGCTGATCGCAATTCAGTAAGCCAGCGGCGGGCGCCTGTGCTCCCCCGGCTGCTTCGAGACTCCTAGGATGGACTTCACGGCAAGCATCAGCGGATTCGGCGTCGGCGCCATCGTCGGCTTGACCGGCGTCGGCGGTGGATCGTTGATGACGCCCCTGCTGCTGTCCGTCTACAAGCTGAATCCTGCCGTCGCGATCGGCACCGACTTGTGGTTCGCGGCGATCACCAAGACCGCCGGATCGGCCTCGCACCACCAATCCGGCCACGTCAGCTGGCGCATCGCCGCCTTGCTGATGGCAGGCAGCCTGCCTGCGGCGGTCGGAACGCTGGCCGTCATGCATTTTGCGGGCGCGATCAAGGGCGGCGCGAGTCTGCTGACGTTTTCGCTCGGCGTGGCATTGTTGCTGACTGCGGTGGTCGTGGCCTATCAGAAGTCTTGGCACGCTGTCGGTTTGCGGCTCGAGCGCTGGATCACGCCGTCTCGCCAGCCGGCGTTGACCGTGGTCTGCGGCGCGCTGCTGGGCGTTCTCGTGTCAGTCAGCTCGATCGGCGCCGGCGCGATCGGCGCGACGCTGATCATGCTTCTCTACCCGAGGCTCGCCGCGCACCGCGTCGTCGGCACCGACATCGCACACGCCGTGCCGCTGACGCTCGTCGCAGGAATCGGCTACGCCGTGCTCGGGCATGTGTATTGGGAACTGCTCGCCGCCTTGCTGCTCGGCTCGAGTCCCGGCATTTGGCTCGGCGCCCAGTTGACACGAGTCCTGCCCGAACGCTGGGTCCGTGGCCTGCTCTGTGCTTCGCTCGTGACCGCCGGTTTGAAAGTGATCCACTGACCATGTACCAGTACACCGATTTCGATCGCTCATTCGTCCGCCGCCGCGCGGCCCAGTACCGAGACCAGTTGGAGCGCCACCTCGCCGGGCGCCTGAGCGACGAAGAATTTCGACCGCTGCGCCTGCAAAACGGCTGGTACGTGCAGCGCCACGCGCCGATGTTGCGGGTGGCCGTTCCGTACGGCGAGATCAGCTCGGCGCAGCTGCGCGCGCTGGGTCACATCGCGCGCAAGTTTGACCATGTCGACATAGGCACGGCGCGAGAGCGCGGCGGGTTCGGCCATTTCACGACCCGCCAGAACCTCCAGTTCAACTGGATTCCCCTTGCGCGAAGCGCCGAGGTGATGGAGGCGCTGGCGGCGGTGGACATGCACGGCATACAGACCAGTGGCAATTGCATTCGCAACATCACGAGTGATGCGCTGGCCGGCATAGCGCCGGACGAAATGGTGGACCCGCGCCCGTACTGCGAAATCCTGCGTCAGTGGAGCACGCTGCACCCAGAGTTCGCATTCCTGCCGCGCAAGTTCAAGATCGCCGTCACCGGCGCCAAGGAAGACCGGGCGGCGATCGCCTGGCACGACATCGGCCTGCAACTGCTGAAGAACGAAGCCGGCGAAGTCGGCTTCAAGGTGCTCGTCGGCGGAGGCATGGGCCGCACGCCGGTGGTCGGCGGCACGATCCGCGAGTTCCTGCCGTGGCAGCAAATCCTCGTCTACATCGAGGCGATCGTTCGCGTCTACAACCGCTACGGGCGGCGCGACAACCTGTACAAGGCGCGCATCAAGATTCTGGTGAAGGCGCAGGGCCAGGAGTTCTTCGACGCGGTGAACGCCGAGTTCGACCACATCCTGAACGACGACGCCGACGGGGCAGCGCACGTCATTCCGCAGGCCGAGCTGGACCGGGTGGCGCGCAGTTTCGTGGTGCCGCAGGGCGTGCTGGACGCATCGGCGGCTGGGCCAGCCGCGCCGAAATTCACTGCGCCCGCAGCCTACGCACGCTGGCTCGCGCGCAATGTGCATGCGCATCGCCTGCCGGGCTACCGCGCCGT
>JANOLA010000687.1:0-5799 GCA_031419535.1 Burkholderiales bacterium
GCCGTCGGCGCCGAAGCGCAGCGGCAAGGTCTGCGTGACGAGCGGATGGGTGCGGAACGCGGCATAGGCGTCGACATCGTCGAGCGTCGCTTGGCGCAGCGTCAGTCTCGCGGTCTGGAGAATCATCGCGCGCCTGCCTCCGCCAGCATCGCATGCAGCAGCACATTGGCGCCGGCCGTGATGTCCTCGGGCTTGGCGTCCTCGATCTCGTTGTGGCTGATGCCGCCCACGCAGGGCACGAAGATCATCGCCGCCGGCGCGACCCTCGCCATGTAGACGGCGTCGTGCCCGGCGCCTGAGACGACGGGCATGTGGCTGTAGCCGAGCTGCTGCGCGGCGTGCGCGACGGCGTTGACGCAATCGGCATCGAAGGCCTGCGCCGGGTAGCCGGACACTTGCTCGATGTGAACCGGCAGGCCGGTCTTCGCGGACAGGCGCGCCGCAGTCGCGCGGATATCGACGTCCATCGCGTCGCACAACGCATCGCTCGCGTTGCGCAGGTCGATCGAGAACTTCACGCGCCCGGGGATCACGTTGCGGCTGTTCGGATGCACCTGCACCATGCCCACCGTGCCGCGGCCGTGCGGGCCGTGGCGGTGCGCGATGGTCACCACCTCCTGCATCAGCGCGGCCGCCACTTGCAGCGCGTCTTGGCGCAGCGCCATCGGCGTGGGGCCGGCGTGCGCTTCCATGCCGGTGACCGTGCAGTCGTACCAGCGAATGCCGAGCACGCCGCCCACCACGCCGATCGTGACGGCGTGGTCTTCGAGCACCGGGCCTTGTTCGATGTGCGCCTCGAAGTAGGCGCCGATCGCATTCGCGCCCGGCTCGTGCGAGCCGAGATAACCGATGCGCTCAAGTTCGTCCTTGACGCTTTTGCCGTCGGCGTCGCGTGCCGCGTACGCGTGCTCGAGCGTGAAGGCCTTGGCGAACACGCCCGAGCCCATCATCACCGGAACGAAGCGCGAGCCTTCTTCATTGGTCCAGAACGCGACTTCGATCGGCGCGTCGGTCTGCACGCCATGGTCGTTCAGCGTGCGCACCACTTCCAGGCCGGCGAGCACACCGTAGTTGCCGTCGAACTTGCCACCGGTGGGCTGGGTGTCGATGTGGCTGCCCGTCACCACCGGCGGCAGGTGGTCGTTGCGGCCGGCACGGCGCATGAAGGCGTTGCCGATTTTGTCGACGCGCACGCTCATGCCGGCTTGCACCGCCCAGCTCAGCACCAGGTCGCGGCCCTGTTTGTCCAGGTCGGTCAAGGCGAGACGGCACACGCCGCCCTTGGGCGTGGCGCCGATTCGCGCCAGCTCCATCAATGAATTCCACAGGCGCACGCCATCGATGCGCAGGTCCAAGTCGGTTTGTGCAGTGGATGGCATTGCCCCTCCTTCAGCTGCCCAGGCGCTGCGCCAGACGCACCAGGCCGAGGTCGCTGCCCGCGGGCCCGAGCAGCGAAATGCCCAGCGGCGCGCCGAGCCGCTGGGCCATCGGCAGCGTCAACTGCGGAAACCCGGCCAGCCCGGCGATGCACAACATGCGCGTCGCCGCGTTGCGGTAGTCCTCGAGCGCCGCGCCGTCGGTGGCGACGAGCGGCGCAACGTCGGGCATCGTCGGCAGCAGCAGCACGCCATCGCTGCCCAGCAGTTCGGCGAGATGCGTTTGATAGCGCGTGCGAAACGCCTGCGCGCCCGCAACCTGTTCGTCACTGATGCCGCGCGCCCAGGCAAAGCGCTCCGCCACGCCGGGTCCGAGCGGCGGATTGAAGCGTTCGATCAGCGGCCCGTTCGTCTGCCACGCTTCGCGCCCTTGCAGGTAGCGAAAGCTCCAGTACATCGCGTCGAAACTGTCCAGCACCACGTTCACCGGCCGGGCCGCACCGAGCGCCGCCTCGATGCGAGCGCGCGGCGCGGCGAGCGCGTCGCGCACGTCGCTGCCGAGCAGGCCCCAGACCTCGCTGGGCGCGAGCAGACGCACCGCCTGCGGCAACGGCGCGGCATCGTTGCCCAGCAGCACGTCGGCGATCCGCGCGAAGGTGGCGACGTCGCGCGTGAACCAGCCGCAGGTGTCGAAACTCGGGCTGAGATCCATTGCACCGCGCAGGCTCACGCGGCCATGCGTGGGCCGCAGCCCGACCAGCCCGCAATGGTTGGCGGGTGCGCGCACCGAGCCTCCGGTGTCGGTGCCCAGCGCAAAGTCGCACATGCGGTTCGACACTGCTGATGCCGAGCCCGACGACGAGCCGCCAGCGATGCGCAGCGGTGCCGCGCCGTTGATCGGCGAACCGAAGTGGGCGTTCTGGCCGTTCATCAGGTACGCGAGTTCGTCGGTGATCGTCTTGCCGGCGAAGCGCGCGCCCGCGTCGAGCAGGCGCTGCACCGTCGGCGCCGTGCTCTGCTTGATGCCCGACATCGCCAGCACGAAGGGTTGGCCGCCGCCCGTCGGGTAGCCCGCCACGTCGAACAGGTCTTTCACGCCGAACGTCAGGCCGGCGAGCGGCCCGCTGCCGGCGCTGGCCACTGCAACGTCGGGGTAGGGCATGAAGGCGTGGGCGGGGTCGTGCAGATGCATGGCGATCCTCGAACGGGGTTGGGCGCGATTTTCAGCCGAAATTGGCGTTGAGGTTCGGGCTCGGGCGTGGCGCGCGGCTGGGGAAATCCGGGCCTGGCTCGGCTCAGCGCAGCGACACGATCACCTCGGTTCGCACACAGCGCGCGCTGTGCGCGGGGCCCAGGCGCACGACGCCGGGTTGCTCCGTTCGGCACATGTCCAAGGCATGCGGGCAGCGCTCGGCGAATGCGCAGCCCGGCGGCAACGCAGCCAGGTCGGGCGGCGCGCCGCCAATTGTCTCCAGCCTTGCGCCCCGCGCCAACGCGCCCTGCGCGCGGCTCCTCAGCAGCGCCATCGTGTACGGATGGCGCGGCGCGCGCATCAGCGTCGAGGCAGGGCCTTCTTCGACGATGCGCCCGGCGTACATCACGGCGATGCGGTCGGCGACTTCGATCGCCGCGCCGATGTCGTGCGTGACGAAGATCACCGACAGGCCCATTTCGCGCTGCAGCTCGCGCAGCAGCAGCAGGATCTGGATTTGCACCGTCGCGTCGAGCGCGGTGGTGGGCTCGTCGGCGAGCAGCAGTTGCGGGTGGCAACTCAGCGCGAGCGCGATCATCGCGCGCTGGCGCATGCCGCCGCTCATTTCGTGCGGGTACGCGTCCAGGCGCCGCTCGGGGCTCGGGATGTGCACGCGCTCGAACAGTTGCAGGGCACGCGCGCGCGCCGCGGTTTGGCTGACCGGCTCGTGGCGGCGAATCGTTTCGACGATCTGCGCGCCGAGCGTGTACACCGGGTCGAGCGCGAGCAGCGGTTCCTGAAAAATCATCGCTGCGACCTTGCCGCGGAATTGAGCCAACGCCGAGGGCGACAGCGCCAGCACGTCGTGGTCGCCGACACGAATGCTGCCGCCGATTTGGGTGCGCCGCGGCGCGTGCAGGCGCAGCAGCGAACGCAGCGTGACGCTCTTGCCCGAGCCCGATTCGCCGATCAGCGCGACCACTTCGCCACGCTGCACCTGCAGATCGACGCCGCCGACCGCATGCACGGGCTTGCGCCCACCGGTGAACGTGACGCTCAGGTTGCGGATGTCGACGAAGGGGGTGTCGTTCATGCCGCCCCCACTGCCGCGCCAGCCACCGCCGCCGCACTGTGGCCACTGCCCGGCTCGTGCATCAGGCACGCCACCGGGTGCCCGCTTGAGCCACCCGTGAGCGTGGGCATGCGGCTCGCGCACAGCGCTTGCGCATGCGCGCAGCGCGTGTGAAAGCGGCAACCCGATGGCGGGTCGATCGGGTTCGGCGGGTCGCCCGCGAGCGGTGGCTGCTCGATGCGCCGGTCGGGGTCGAGCGTCGGGATCGACGACAGCAGCGCGCGCGTGTACGGATGGCGCGGCGCCTTGAACAGCGCTTCGCTCGCGCCGATCTCGACGATCTGGCCGAGGTACATCACCATCACGCGATTGGAGATGCAGCGCACCACGTTCAGGTCGTGGCTGATGAAGATGTAGGTCAGGCCGAATTCGTCTTTCAAATCGAGCAGCAGGTTCAGCACCTGCGCCTCGACCGATTTGTCGAGCGCCGAGACCGGCTCGTCGAGCACGATCAGGCGCGGCTGCAGCGCGAGCGCGCGCGCGATGTTGACGCGCTGGCGCTGGCCGCCCGACAGTTCATGCGGGTAGCGTTCGGCATAGCGGCGCGGCTCCAGACCCACGCGAGCGAGCAGGTCGCGGGCGCGTTCAATCGCCTGCGCCTTGGGCACGCCGTGCACTTGCGGCGCGAACGCGACGCTGTCTTCGATCGTCAGGCGTGGGTTCAGCGACGCGTAGCTGTCCTGGAACACCATCTGCGTCTGGCGCCGAAACTCCTTGAGCGGCAGCTCGCGCGTGCCGACGCCGCGCGCGTCGAACACGATCTCGCCGCGGTCGGCTTGAATCAGGTGCATCAGCAACCGCGCCGTCGTGCTCTTGCCGCAGCCCGATTCGCCCACCACGCCGAGCGTCTCGCCCGCGTGCACGGAAAAGCTCACGCCGTCGACGGCGCGCACCGCGTGCCTGGCGGCGCCGAAGCCGGCGTGCTTGAGCGGAAAGTGTTTGACGAGGCCGCGCACGTCGAGCAGCGGAGTTGGGTTCACGGCCGCGCTCACGACTTGATCTCCATCGCCGAGCGCAGCCCGTCGGACAACAGGTTGAAGCCGATCGAGGTGATGAAAATCATCACGCCGGGCAGCGCCGCGATCCACGGCTGCGCGTAAATCGCCGTGCGCAGCGTGTTGAGCATCAGGCCCCATTCGGGCTCGGGCGGCTTGGTGCCCAGGCCCAGGAAGCTCAAGCCCGACGCGAGGATCATCGACACCGCGATCAGGCTCGTCGCATATACAAACACCGGCCCGAGCACGTTGCCCAGCACGTGCACGCGCACGATGGTGAAGGCGTTGGCGCCTGACGCGCGCGCGGCTTCCACGAAGTCTCGGCCGCGAATTTGCGTCGTCACGCTTTCGGCGACGCGCGCGATCGGCGGAATGAACACCACCGTGAGCGAGATCAGCGAGTTGGTGACACCCGCGCCGAGCGCGCCGGACAGCGCAATGGCGAGCAACACCGACGGAAAGGCGTAGAACACGTCGATGGTGCGCATCGTCACGGTGTTCAGCCAGCCGCCGGCGTAACCCGCGGCGATGCCGATCGACGAGCCGATGACGAACGCCAGCACGACCGGCGTGATGCCCATGAACAGCGACAGGCGCGTGCCCACCATCAGGCGCGTCAGCATGTCGCGCCCCAATTCATCCGTGCCCAGCGGGTGGCCGGCAAAACCGATCGGCTTGAGGCGCTTGAGCATCGAAGACGCATACGGATCGGCGGGCGCGAGCCACGGGCCGAACACCGCGAGCACGAGCAGGCCGAGGATCATGAGTGCCGCGAACATCGCCACCCGATCGCGCGAGAAACGCCGTGCCACCGTTTCCCAATAGCCGGCCGAGCGCTCGAAGGAGAGCGCGGGGATCTTGCTTTGGTCTACGGTGACGTTCAGCATGTTCGTGTCATCGCTGGCGCTATTCGGCCGGGCGCGATTCGTGTCGGCTTGTGCACGGCTTGGCGCGTCGTTGCTGAGTCTGTGCGGTGCGAAGGGATTCGCGCCAGCGTCCGAGCCGCGCGGCAGGCGCTACGGGCAGGGGCCCGCAGGGGGCGATTTCTGTGGCGGCGAGGAGCGGAGTCTCTGCGGTCGGCGCGCGCAGCGCGCATCCAAAACT
>JANOLA010000688.1:0-7400 GCA_031419535.1 Burkholderiales bacterium
GCCGACCCGATGTCAGCCAGGGCGTGGACGGCGCGGAGTTCGAGCTTTTCGTGAAGTTCATGCGCGAGCACGGCAACGTGTGGAGCAAGGTGAGCTGTCCGGAACGCCTGAGCGTCACCGGGCCGAAGGCGCTGAACGGTGAACCGGGCTTGGAACATGGGACGTACCGCGACGTCGTGCCGTTCGCGAAGCGCATCGTCGACACCTTCCCCGACCGCGTGCTCTGGGGCACCGACTGGCCGCACCCGAACCTGAAAGACCACATGCCCGACGACGGGCTGCTGGTGGACTTCATTCCGCACATCGCGACCACGCCGGCGCTGCAGCGCAAGCTGCTCGTCGACAACCCGATGCGCTTGTACTGGCCCGAGCTGCAAAGCTGAGACCCAACACCCCATTCGCAAAACGAGGAGACCGCGTTGAACCGAATCCTGTTGTGCGCTGCTGCGAGCGCCACCGCCCTGCTGGGCGCCTGCTCGACTCCGGGCGTGGGCGTCGGCGCCGATGCGCAAGCCGGATGCGCGTCGCTCGCGAAGCTGATCATCGATGCTTCGCGCAACGGCCTGCCCAGCGGCGCCGCGAGCATCGACTCCGCGGTGCTGACGGCGCCGAGCGCACTGGCCGTGGCCGAGCGCGGCCCCACACCAGCGGCGACGATCACGCCCGCCGCGCCGCAACACTGCAAGGTGATCGGCAAAATCGCGCCGCTGGACCCGAACGCACCGCCCATCCGCTTCCAGGTGAACCTGCCCACACAATGGAATGGGCGGTCGTTGCAGTACGGCGGCGGCGGTTTCAACGGCGTGCTCATCAGCGGCATGGGCCTGCTGCCCGCCGCGCGTTTCGAGCAGCCGGCACCGCTCGCGTTAGGTTTCGTCACGGTCGGCACCGACTCGGGCCACCAGAACCAGGCCGGCCAGCCGCCGCAGACCTTTGCCCTCAACGACGAAGCGCTGCTCAACTTCGCGCACGCGTCGTACAAGAAAGTGCGCGATGTCTCGGTGGCGCTGATGCAGCACGCCTATGGCCGCGCGCCCGACAAGCTTTACTTCGCGGGCAGCTCGGAAGGCGGGCGCGAAGGCCTGACGATGGCGCAGCGTTACCCGAACGACTTTGACGGCATCTTCAGCCGCGTGCCCGTGATCCACTGGACCGGCCTGCAACACGCCGGCCTGCGCGACGGCTTCGTGACGATGGGCGAGGGCTGGATCCGCCCGGCCCAGATTCAACTCGTGCACAACGCCGTGCTCGCCGCCTGCGACGCCGCCGACGGCGTGGCCGATGGCGTGGTGTCCGACCCGGTGGGTTGCGCCAAATCCTTCGACGCCGCCACGCTGCGATGCACGGGTGGGAACAGCGGCGACGCTTGTTTGAACGAAGCGCAGGTGAGAGCGGTCAAGACATTGGGCTCGCCCTATCGCGCGCCATTCGACCTCGCGAATGGCTTGCGCGACTACCCGGGCCGAGGCCCGAGCGGTGAGGGGCTGGCATCCAGCGGCCCCACCGGCGGCTGGGGCGCGTGGTGGCTCGGCCAGGCGGCACCCGCCTTGCCGCCGCAACCCAACAACAGCATCGCATGGTTCTATGGCGCGGGCGCGATCCAGTACTTCTATGCACGCGACCCGCAAGTCGACCTGCGCGCTTACCAGCCGGCGCTCTATCGCGATCAAGTGCTCAAGGTGTCGGCGCTGATGGACTCGACGAATCCCGACCTCTCCGCGTTCCACGCACGCGGCGGCAAACTCATCGTGCTCGAGAACATGGCCGACTACGCGCAGAGCCCGTATGTGGGTATCGGCTACCACGAGTCTGTGGTGCAGCGCCTCGGGCGCGCCAAGGTAGACGCCTTCATGCGCCTGTACACCGCGCCGGGTGTGGACCATGTGGGCACCGGGGCGCCCGCGAACGCCGACTTCCTGGGTGCACTCGTGGCCTGGGTCGAGCGCGGCCAGGCGCCCGCAGGCCAGCAACTCGCCGAGCAATACGCCAAGCCGCCCTTCAATGTGAAGCGTGCCTGGCCCCTGTGCGAATGGCCGGCGTGGCCTCGCTACAAGGGCGGCGATGCGAATGCCGCAGCGAGCTTCGAGTGCGCGAAGTGACCTGCCCTGATCACAATCACATTGCGGAGCTGCCACCATGCCCCTGGACAAGCCCTACCTCGATGTTCCCGGCACCACGGTCTTCGACGCCGAGCAATCGCGCCGCGGCTACCACTTGAACCAGTTCTGCATGTCGCTGATGAAGGCGCCAAACCGCGCGCGCTTCAAGGCCGGTGAGCGCGCCTATCTGGACGAGTGGCCGATGAGCGAAGACCAGAAGCAAGCCGTGCTGGCGCGCGACCAGAACCGCTGCATATCGCTGGGCGGCAACATCTACTTCCTGGCCAAGATCGGCGCGACGGACGGCAAGAGCTTCCAGCAGATGGCCGGCAGCATGACCGGCATGACGGAAGAGGAATACCGCAACATGATGATCGCCGGCGGGCGCTCGGTGCAGGGCAACCGCCGCATCGGCGAAGACGGCGACGCGCAGGCGCATCGGCAGCCGCAGGGCCGGGCCGCAACACAATAGGCGGACCGCACTTGCGCCCAGCGCGACGCCAAGCCCGGCGCCAAGCGCCTTGAGATCGCCGTGCTGGCGGTCGACTTCACGCACCCGATGACACGGCGATCCGTTCTGATTTGTTTTGCGGTACTGCTTTGCGCGTCGCTCTGGGGCGGGCGGGCGCTGCTCCAGCGCATGGAGCGAGACGCACGCGAATTGCGGCTGTGCCGCACGGCACGCAGTCTCGCCGCCGAGTATTCGAGTTTTCGCGAACACGTCTCGAGAGTCCCCGCCGACACGATTGTCAGAAAACTGATGGACGCGGAACTGTTCTTGCCGCGCGCCGCGGCGCTTGGGGGTTTGCTCGATGCGCTGAAGTCCGAAGCGCCGGACAGGTTCCCGCGTCAGCCCGGCTTCGCAGCCGCCGACCCCACGCTCGACTCGGCGCAGCTCGCGCAGGAGATGCAGCACTGGAAGAGCGAGGTCGAGCGCCGCTACCGCTGCCCCGAGTTGCTGGTGCCGGAGAAGTACGTCGCCAAGTTCGTGCCAACCCAGCCGCGCGTGCGCCCTGCCGAGCCGCCGCTGGAGCAACTGTTTGCCGCCGCGCTCGCGCGCAATGCCCAAATCGCCGCCCAGTACCGGGGTTTGGCGCGGCAGGACAGCCGCGTGCTGTGCCGATCTCGCGATAGTCTTGCCAAGGCCCGTGTCATTCACGACTATCTGCACAAACGATGCGCGGGCGCCGAGCGCCAAATGAAGTCTGTCTTGAATTGCGCCCTGCCGATGCGCCGCTCGCAGGAGCACATCGACGGGTTGGAGCGGCTGGTGCGCCTGAACGAGACGAAGTACGAGGAGAAATGGGGCCAATGGCTGGGTTCGAGCGACGTGTATTGCGTGGGGCTTGGCGGATGATCGCCGCGCGCTGGCGCATGGCTGGGGTGGTGGCCGGCGTGGTGGCCCCCATCAGCACGGCGCTTCTGGCGCTTGTCGCATCCAGCGCGTTCGCGCAGGAGCCCCCGCGCGCCTGCACGGTGGCGCGCGCGACGACGCTGCTCAGCCGTGGCATGGAGCAGCAGCGCGACGGCAATTCGAACGACGCGCTCGCCTCGTACCACGCCTGCCTCGCGGTCGACGCCGCCTGCACCGATTGCTGGTACGAGATGGGCTGGTCGTACTGGAAGCTCGGCGAGTGGAAGCACGTCATCACGAGTTGGGAACAGGCGCTGCTCATGCAGCCGCGGCACCCGGACATCCCGCAGTACCTGCCCTCGGCGAAACAGAACCTCGAGGCGATCGAGAAAAAACTCTTCACCCACGATCTGAGGCGCAACGTCGAGCTGTTGATCGGCTCCGAGCCGGCCGAGGCTCCGGTACAGATGACGTTCGTCGGGCGCTGGCAAAGCTACAACCGCAACGTGACGCACCCGCTGGACCGGTTCGACGAGGACATCGACTCGCCGAAGTCGGTGAACTTCAGCCCGGACGGCAAACTGATCTTCGTCAACTCGCTGGAGAGCGCAAAGACGATCGTCTACGACAGCGAAGGCACGCGCAAGCGCGCGGTCATCGAACATCGGTTCACGCCGGACGACACCGCCCTGTTCCAGGCCAAGCCGCCTTTCGACTACAGCTTCCCCAAGGGCAACAAGCTGCCCAACGTTTTCAGCGGCAAGCCGGTCGAGGGCGAGTTCACCCATGGCGGACGCTACTTCTGGGCGCCGCACTACCGCCGCTCCTATGACGAGCTGGGCCGCTGGCCCTCGGCGCTGGCCATCATCGACAGCTCCACGCTGAAAATCGTTCGCGTGCTCGCGGCCGGCACGATCGCCAAGTTCGTGCGCGCCTCGGTGGACGGCAAGTGGCTCGCGGTCTCGCACTGGGGCGACAACACGGTGGGCCTGTTCGACATTTCCGCCGACGACGTGGCGCAGTTCAAGGAGGCCGAACTGCTGACCGTGGAGCAGCGCGTGCCGGTGGCGCAGATGAGTGGCAACCGCGACCTGAACTGCGGCTTCTGCGTGCGCGGCCTGGCGTTCACGCCCGACAGCCGCCACCTCGTGGTGGGCCGCATGCAGGGCGGCGGCATCGCCGTGTTTGACCTCAGCACGCGGCCGCGCCGCTACCTGGGAACGATCGACGGCCTGGCCCCCGGGCCGCGCGACCTGCACATCGACAAACGGGGCGAGTTCTTGTACGTGAGTTGCAACGCCACCGGTTTCATCTGGAAGGTTCCGATGCGCAGGCTCCTGGAACTCGCCCACCAGGCCAAGGGCCAGCGGGTCAAGGTGCAAGCCGATGCGATCGGCGCGATCGCGGGTTTCGCCGGCCTGGGCGTGCGCTCGATCAAGATTTCACCGAACGACGACTACGTGTTCGCGGCGGTCAACCAGACCAGCGAAATCGTCGCGCTGCGCGCGAGCGACATGACGATCGTCTCGCGCATCGGTGTCGACTCCTACCCCGTGGGCCTGGACCTCAGCCCCGACGGCACGCAACTCTGGGTCACGGCCCAGGGCCGCAAGGCACTCGGCGGCAACTCGGTGGGCGCATTCCAGGTGCGCTATAAGCAAAACGAAGTGATCTTCAGGACCAAGGGGCCGGTGGGGGTGCGGGTGGAGTGACGGTGCCGCCGCGGTTCGCGATTCGGCCCGCGAGAGAGACAATGCCGGCTTGACCGTCGGCACGCCGCCTCATGACCAAAGCTACGACCAGCCGACTCCGGCACCTGATTCGCACGCTGGACTATGTCGTTTCAACCCACGCAGCCGAAGAACTTGAAGATGACAACCTCAACATCCTCGACCTCGAAAGCATCATCCTCACGGGCAAAATCGTCGAGCGTCAGCGCGACCCGAAAACGCGCGAATCCAAGTTCGTCGTCGCTGGCACCACGCTCGACGGCACGGCCGCGCAGTGCGTCGTCAAGATCGGCCTCGCCGGAAGGCTCGTCGTCATCACTGTCTACCTCGCTTGAGCATCGCTGTGCGCACTGTGCCAGTCCCGCGATTCAGCTCAAACATGTGACTCGGAGTTTCGGCAAGGGCGCGAATCTGCTTGTCATCGAGGGCGTTCCGTTGTGGTCATGCCCGGCTTGCGGCGAGTCGTATTTCACGGCGAAAACGATGCACGAAATCGAGCGCATCAAGTCACTGCGCAAGTCCTTGGCGGTGAAGCGGGCGGTTTCGGTGGCGTCGTATGAGGTTGCGGCTGTCTGAGACCATGGCCCACATCACCGCCTCCGTCTACACCTCGCACGTGCCCGCCATCGGCGCGGCGCTCGATCTCGGCAAGACGGCTGAGCCGTATTGGCAGCCGGTGTTCAAGGGCTACGAGTTTTCCAAGCACTGGCTGCGCGAGAACACGCCCGATGTCATCTTTCTCGTGTTCAACGACCACGCCACCGCGTTCAGCCTGGACATGATTCCGACCTTCGCAATCGGCTGCGCGCCCGAGTTCGCGCCGGCCGACGAAGGCTGGGGCCCGCGGCCGGTGCCCAAGGTGACTGGCCACCCGGAACTGGCCGCGCACATCGCGCAGTCGGTGATCCAGGACGACTTCGACCTGACCATCGTCAACAAGATGGATGTGGACCATGGCCTGACCGTGCCGCTGTCGCTGATGTGCGGGCAGCCACCGGCGTCAAATTTTGCGTGGCCCTGCCCGGTGATCCCGTTCGCGGTGAACGTCGTGCAATACCCGGTGCCTTCGGGGCGGCGCTGTTTCATGCTCGGGCAGGCGATTCGCCGCGCGATCGAGTCGTACGACGCACCGCTGAAGGTGCAGATCTGGGGCACCGGCGGCATGAGCCACCAGTTGCAGGGGCCGCGCGCCGGGCTCATCAACCGCGAGTTCGACAACGCCTTCCTCGACGAGTTGATCGCCGACCCGGCGCGGCTGGCGCAAAAGCCGCACATCGACTACGTGCGCGAGGCGGGCTCGGAGGGCATCGAGCTGGTGATGTGGCTGATCGCGCGCGGCGCGATGGCCGATGTGGCCGGTGGCGCAAAGCCCAAGCTCTTGCACCGTTTCTACCATGTGCCGGCGTCGAACACGGCCGTGGGACACCTGATTCTGGAGAACTCATGACGAAGACGATCAAGGTCGCGTTGGCCGGTGCCGGCGCGTTCGGTATCAAGCACCTGGATGCGATCAAACTGATAGCCGGCGTGCAGGTCGTGTCGCTCATCAGCCGCGAACTCGACAAGACACGCGCGACGGCCAGCAAGTACGGCATCGAGCACGTCACGACGGATCTGGCCGACAGCCTGGCGTTGAAAGAAGTGGACGCGGTGATCCTGTGCACGCCCACGCAGATGCACGCCGAGCAATCGATCGCGTGCCTGAAGGCGGGCAAACACGTGCAGGTGGAGATACCGCTGGCCGACAGCCTGAAAGACGCTGAAGGAGTGGTCGCGCTGCAGAAACAGACGGGTCTGGTGGCGATGTGCGGCCACACGCGCCGCTTCAACCCGAGCCACCAATGGCTGCACAAGCGCATCGCGGCGCGCGAGTTCAAGATCCAGCAGATGGATGTGCAGACGTTCTTCTTCCGCCGCACCAACATGAATGCGCTGGGCCAGCCGCGTTCGTGGACAGACCATCTGCTGTGGCACCACGCGGCGCACACGGTGGACCTGTTCGCGTACCAGAGCGGCGGCGAAATCGTGCAGGCGAACGCGGTGCAGGGGCCGATCCACCCAGCACTTGGCATCGCGATGGACATGGGCATTCAGTTGAAGAGCAGCACGGGCGCGATGCCAAGTGCTGGGTGGATCGGCCCCTGCACCGCGTTCGCCTGCACGATTTCGCCGCCGCTCTGGTAGGCAAACAGGTCAACCGTATGCGCCGCGTGGTGC
>JANOLA010000689.1:0-3265 GCA_031419535.1 Burkholderiales bacterium
GTCTTGCATCGTCGCCGCGATGCCCTCGCCCTGCACCAGGCGGCCATACGGTAATTGCGCGATCGCCGACAGCGCGTTGTACGCACAGTTCACGACCAGCTTGGCCCACAGCGCACCCACCACGTTGTCGGAGATTTGCACGGGCACGGCAGCATCGGCAAAGGCCTCAAGCACGCCGTCGCGCCGCGCTTGCGGGCCCAGGATGAGGTCGCCGCGGCCGTGGTGCTTCACGTGGCCTGGCCCCAGAATTTCGGCTGCCACATAGACGACCGCCGGCACCACGGTTTGGCGCAGCAGCGCTTGCAAACGATGGGCGTTGTCGACGCCGTTTTGCAGGGCGAGCACCAGCGCCTTCTCGTGCAGGTGCGGCGCGATGTCCTGGCCGGCCGCTTCGGTATCGGTCGACTTCACGCAAAACAACACGAGCTGCGCACCGCTCACGGCGCTCGCCTCGGTGCTGGCGTGCAGCGCCACGCTCTCGTCGAAGCTCGACGTTTCCAGGCGCAGTCCGCCACGACGTACCGCTTGCACCAGCGGTGGCCGGCCGATCAGCGTGACCTGATGGCCGGCCCGGGCCAGCATGCCACCGTAGTAGCAGCCCACGGCACCGGCGCCCATCACGGCCACATTCATGGGTGCGTTGCGAGACATGGTTCATACCCCTTGTCATACCGGCGAACCGTCGCCCCGTGCCCGACACGGGGGCCGGTATCCACTCGTTTGAGCCGCGCGCTCGGCGAAATGTTCATCCACTGGATCCCGGCGTACGCCGGGATGACGAGCCGATCAGACCGAAGTTTAAGAGCCTCGGCTACAGTGCAGGCATCATGAACAAGACCACCCACTTCCTGCCCGCCGACGCTTTTGCCGGAACGCTGATCGGCCGCGCCTGGTTGCCATCCGGCTCGACGAACACGCCACCCGGCCCCGCCGTTGTCGCACTGCGCGCCGACGGCGTGTTCGACTTGAGCGAACTCACCGCCACCGTCAGCGGCCTGCTCGAGCGCGACGATCCCGCCGCCTTCGTGCAGCGCTGCGCGGGTAAACGCATCGGCAGCGTCGACGACGTGCTCGCCAACAGCGTCGGAGTGCCGGACCCGAACCGCGCCCACTTGCTCGCGCCATGCGACTTGCAGGTCATCAAGGCCGCGGGCGTCACGTTCGCGGCGAGCATGCTCGAGCGCGTGATCGAGGAACAGACGCGCGGCGACCCGGCGCGTGCCGCCGCGGTGCGCGCCCGCGTCAGCGCACTGATCGGCGACGACCTGGCCGCCGTGGTTCCCGGCTCGCCGCAAGCCGCCAAGCTCAAGGCCTTGCTGATCGAACAGGGCCTGTGGTCGCAGTACCTCGAAGTGGGCATCGGCCCCGACGCCGAAGTGTTCACCAAGGCGCCGTTGCTGTCGGCGGTAGGCACGGGTGCGCAGATCGGCATCCACCCGAAATCGGAATGGAACAACCCCGAGCCCGAAGTGGTGCTGGCGGTGAACAGCCACGCCAGAATCGTCGGTGCGGCGCTCGGCAACGACGTGAACCTGCGCGACTTCGAAGGCCGCAGCGCGCTGTTGCTGAGCAAGGCGAAAGACAACAACGCGTCGTGCGCGATCGGCCCGTTCATCCGTCTGTTCGATGCGACTTTCACGCTCGACGATGTGCGCGCGCAGGAGTTGGAGCTGCTGGTGGAAGGCGAAGACGGGTTCACGATGCGCGGTTCGAGTTCGATGAGCAAGATCAGCCGCGACCCGCAAGACCTGGCCGATCAGACCTTGAATGAGAATCACCAGTACCCCGACGGCTTCATGCTGTTCCTGGGCACGCTGTTCGCGCCCACCGAGGACCGCGGCGCACCGGGCGCAGGCTTCACGCACAAGGTGGGCGACCGCGTCACGATCCGCAGCGCGCAGCTCGGCGCGCTGTGCAACCGCGTCAACACCTCCGACCGGATAACGCCGTGGCGCTTCGGCGTGCGCGCGCTGATGGCGAATTTGGCGGAGCGTGGTTTGCTGGACGGGAATCGATCCTGATTCGACAGCGCCGCTCCGATCGCACGGTGCAAAGCCCGATGGGCCGCGTGCTCTCTTGCGTGCTGCCTCGCGTGATGCCTCGCGTGCTGCCCCGCGTGGTGCTGTTCATGGGCGTGTTCGTGGCCCTGTGCGTTGGCCTGCTCGGCGCGCCGGCCCGTGCCGCATCGCCCAGCATCTCCCTCGAAGACCTCACCTGGACCGAGCTGCGCGACGCGCTGCGTGCAGGAGCCACGACGATCATCGTGCCGGTGGGCGGCACCGAACAGAACGGCCCGCACATGGTGCTCGGCAAGCACAACCAGCGCGTGCGGCTGCTCGCCGGGCGCATTGCCGGCGAGCTCGGCAAGACGCTGGTGGCCCCCGTGATCGCTTACGTGCCCGAGGGCCGCATCGCGCCGCCCTCGGGCCACATGCGTTTCCCAGGAACGATTTCGGTGCCCGAAGCAGCGTTTCGCGGCGTTCTCGAAGGCGCGGTGCGCAGTTTTCGGCAGGCCGGCTTTCGTGACATCGTGTTGCTCGGTGACTCCGGCAACTACCAGTCGCAGTTGCAAAGCGTGGCGACCCAGCTGAACCGCGAATGGGCCGGGTCCACGACGCGCGTGCATTTCATCGCCGAGTATTACCGCGCGACGCAGGGGCCGTACCTCCAGGCGCTGCGCGACAAAGGCCTGAGCGAAGCGCAGATCGGCACGCACGCGGCGAGCGCCGACACCTCGCTGCTGCTGGCGCTCGACCCCGCCGGCGTGCGCACCGACCGCTTGGCGCTGGCCGATGAGGCCAGCAGCGGCGTTGCCGGCGACCCGCGCGCCGCGAGCGCCGAACTCGGCCGCGCCGGGGTGGAGCTCATCGTCGCGCGCAGCGTTGCGGCGATTCGTGGCGCGGTCGCCCAAGCCCGGCCATGACCCGGCCCACAAGTCCCGCCATGACTGCGGCCATGACCCGCCCATGACCCGGCGCTGAGCCTGCGCCAACCCTGCGTTGAACCCAGCGCCGCTGAAAGATGCGGTAACAACTGCACGCTCGGCGCAGGTGTCACCACCGGCTACCTCGGCAATCGCCGTTCGATAATTCGCGATCCGTGATATCCCCTGACGACATGCGCCATACGATCCGCTATGCCACCCTGGCCTGCCTGTTCACCGCCCTGGGCGTAACCGCCTGGTGGGTCGAAGCGCAGACAGCACCGACGCCACCGTTGCAACTGGCCGTGGCCACGGTGCCGGGAATGCCCGGCGTTCCGGACC
>JANOLA010000690.1:0-6651 GCA_031419535.1 Burkholderiales bacterium
CGCGGGGTCGAAGTAGTCGTAGTGCGGCTTGTATTCGGCACCGGGCTGGTAGCGCAAGATTTGCAGGCCCTCGCCGTTTTCCACCGGCCAGTCGAGCAGCGCGGCGATGCGCGCCTCGAGCCGCGCGATCAACGCCGACTCGCCGCGCGTGAAGAACATGCCCTCGCTGGTGCGTGCTTCGTTGATTTCATTGCCACCCGTGGCCATCTCCACCGTCTCGGAGCGAACCAGGCGCGCGCGCGCGGCCTCGACGAGCTCATCGCATTCGTTGGCGCTGAACAGGCCGCCGAACACGATGATCCGCGGGTTGCGCATCGCCATCACGACATGCACGTCGCGGTCGTGCGCATGCAGCAGCGTCGCGGGCCCCTCGCCCAGCGGCTCGGGCACGATGTTAGGGGGCGGCAGGTTCGCGGCCTTGGCCTGGTCGTTCAGGTGGCTGCGCAGCGTTTCTTCGAGCGCGGCGATCGCCACGTCTTCACTCCAGCCGCTGGTCAGCATCGCCTTCAGAACCACGTCCGGGCTCTGCCCCGCGGTGGCCTGCGCAATGATCCATGCGCGCAATTCGGGAGTGATGGGCTGGGCGCTCATGCTTTGAATTTTGCCGCAAGCAGCAGCGGCCTCATGCTCCACACTCCGAACGCCGGCCCGAGTGCGAGCCACGGCAACACCTGGGCCAGGGGCAGCTTCGTCGCCATGAAAACGAAGCCCGTGATCGTCGCGATGGAAATCGAAAAGCCGATGCAGTTGACGAGCGTGAGCACACTGCCGACCTGGGCGCGCGGCGCGTTGCCGGCGGTGAGTGCGCTGAACTGGGGCGAGTCGCCCGACACGGTGGCGCCCCAGACCAGGATCCAGAGGGCCCAGGCCCACGCGGGCGCGTCGAGCAGCCACGGCGAGAGCAGCGCGCAACTGCCGCTGCACGCGAGCTGCCAGGCGGCGATGCGTGCGCTGCCGAAGCGCCGCGCCCAGACTCCGCCGGCCACGCAGCTGATCGCGCCCACCGCGATTGCGGCGAACACCCACCACGCCGCGGCTGCGCTGTCCCAACGCTGCGCGGCGATCAGCGGCAACAGCACGAAGAACGCATACAGCTCCCACATGTGGCCGAAGTAGCCGAACGCCGACGCACGCACCTTCTGATCTTGCACGATGACGAGCAGCGCGCGTGGCGAAAACTTCGCCGGCGGCGCGAGGTGCGGTCCGTCGGGCACCCAAGTCGCCATCACCACGCCGCCGAGCGCCGCCACCACCGCCACGCACCACATCACGGCTTGCCACGGCCATGCGGCGCCGAACGCGCGCAGCCCGAACGGCAATGCGGTGCCGAGCACGAGCGCACCGACCAGCACACCGAGCGCCCAGCCCAGGCCTTGCGCATACCAGCCGGCGGCGATCTTCATCCCCACCGGGTAGATGCCGGCGAGGAACACACCCGTCAGGAAGCGCAACACGATCAGCGTGCCCGCGTCGGGGGTCAGCCACGCACACAACGCCGCGCATGCCGCACCGGCCAGCGAACAGGTC
Organism: Burkholderiales bacterium; assembly: GCA_031419535.1. Lineage (GTDB taxonomy): Bacteria > Pseudomonadota > Gammaproteobacteria > Burkholderiales > Burkholderiaceae_C > JAEMQF01. The sequence goes on from JANOLA010000690.1 coordinate 1,528, forward strand.
AGGAACACGCGGCGCGGCGAGAACCGATCGGCGATCGTCCACAGCGCGAAGCCCAGCGTTCCGGCGATGAAACCGAGCTGCACCGCGGCGGTGAACCAGCCCACCGCGGCGTCGGGCAAGCCCGATTCGCGCTGCAAGTCGGCCATCACCGCATTGATCGCGAACCAAAGCGAGGTGCCGGCGAATTGCGAGAGCGCGATCGCGGGCAGGATGCGGCGGGGGATCGCGGTGCTCATTTTGCGGGCGGATTATCAGGGGCTACCTGAAGTTGCGGCTGCGCGTCTCGAGGCCTTGCAGCAACGCCGAATGGTCGATCAGCTTCGCGGCAAGCAGATGCATCACGTCACCCTCGCGCTGCCACTGGCCGAACACGGTGAGCAGGCGTGCGCCGAGCAGCGGCTTGCGCTGCGCGTCGGCCACCGCCGGCCAGACGATGATGTTGACCGAACCGGTTTCGTCTTCGATCGTCACGAACACCGTGCCCTTGGCCGTCTCGGGGCGCTGGCGGTGCGTGACCAGGCCGCTCGCGCGGGCGATGCGCCCGTTCGGGTAGGTTCGCAGCACAGCGGCGGTTTGCACCTTGAACGCGGTGAGCTGTTCGCGCAGCATCGCCACCGGGTGCCGGTTCAACGTGAGGCCGATCGAACGGTAGTCGGCGAGCATCGCCTGCGCTTCGCTCGGCGCCTCGAGCTGCACCGGCGCCTCGTGCAAGCGCGTCGCGCGCAGCAGTTCGGTGGGCCTGGTGTCTACTCCAGCAACGGCCCAGGCAGCTTGATGGCGGTTGCCGTCCAAGTCAGCGCCGCGCACTCCGGCCGGCCCCGCCACCACGGCGCGCAGCGCGTCGGCCTGCGCCAGCAGTTGCAATTCGTGCGCGTTCAGGCGGGCACGCCGCGCCAGGTCTTCCGCGCCGTTGAAAGGCGCCTGGGCGCGCGCTGCGACGATGCGCTGCGCGGCGTCTTCCGACAAGCCGTTGATGCGGTTCAGCCCCAGGCGCACCGCCTGCAGCGCGTCGCCCGGGTTCGGCTCGAGCGTGCTCAGCCACTCGCTCACGCACGCATCGACGGGCCGCACCTGCACGCCGTGTTCGCGCGCGTCGCGCACCAGTTGCGCGGGTGCGTAAAAGCCCATCGGCTGGCTGTTCAGCAGCGCGGCGAGGAAGGCATCGGGGTGATGGCACTTGATCCAGCAGCTCACATAGACGAGCAGCGCAAAACTCGCGGCGTGGCTTTCGGGGAAACCGTATTCGCCGAAACCTTCGATCTGCTTGAAGATGCGTTCGGCGTATTCAGGCGCATAGCCTTTTTCGACCATGCGCCCGACCAACCGGTCGTGGAATGGCCCCAGGCCGCCCTTGCGCTTCCACGCCGCCATCGCGCGGCGCAACTGGTCGGCCTCGCCGGGCGTGAAGTCGGCGGCGAGCACGGCGAGCTGCATCACCTGCTCTTGAAAAATCGGAATGCCGCAAGTGCGTTGCAGCGCCTGCGCGACTTCGGCACTTGGAAATTCAATCGCCTCTTCGCCGCTGCGCCGCTTCAGGTACGGGTGCACCATGCCGCCCTGGATCGGCCCCGGGCGCACGATCGCGACCTCGATCACGAGGTCGTAGAAACAGCGCGGCTTCAAGCGCGGCAGCATGCTCATCTGGGCCCGGCTCTCGATCTGGAACACGCCCACCGTGTCGGCCTTGCACGCCATGTCGTAGGTCGCAACGTCTTCCGCCGGGATGTCTTGCATCTCGAATGACGCATCAACACCGCGCCCGAGCTTGGCGCCGATCAGGCCCAGCGCACGCCGGATCGCGCTGAGCATGCCCAGCGCGAGCACGTCGACTTTGAGCAGGCCGAGCACGTCGAGATCGTCTTTGTCCCACTGGATGACGCTGCGGCCGTCCATCGCCGCGTTCTCGACCGGAACGAGCAAGGCGATCTGCTCTTTGGCAATCACAAAGCCGCCCGGGTGCTGCGACAGGTGACGGGGGAAGCCGATCAACTGGTGCGTGAGTTCAGCCCACAGCTTGACGAGTGGCGCGTCGGGGTCGAAGCCGTTTTCGCGCAGGCGCTCGGGCGAGATCGACCTGCCGTCGTACCACTGCTGGCTTTTGGCGACGGCGTCGATGCGGTCCAGGTCGATGCCCAGCGCCCGGCCGATGTCGCGCACCGCAGAGCGCGGCCGGTAGCTGATGACCACGCCGGTGAGCGCGGCGCGGTGCCGGCCGTATTTGCGGTAGATGTACTGAATGACTTCTTCGCGCCGCTGGTGCTCGAAGTCCACATCGATGTCGGGCGGCTCGCCTCTCTCGGCGCTGATGAAGCGCTCGAACAGCACGCTCATTCGCGCCGGGTCGACTTCGGTGACGCCCAGGCAATAACATACCGCCGAATTGGCCGCGCTGCCGCGCCCCTGGCACAAGATGCCTTGGGCGCGCGCCCACTGCACGATGTCGGCCACGGTGAGGAAGTACGGCTCGTATTTCAGTTGGGAGATCAGCGCGAGTTCGTGCTCCACCAGGCGCAGCACCTCGGGCGGCGGGCCTTGCGCAAAACGCTGCACTGGATAGCGGCGCAACAAGCCGGCCTGCGTGAGCTTGCGTAAGTGCGAGGTCGGCGTTTCGCCTTCGGGAACGATCTCCTGCGGATATTCGTAGCGCAGTTCGTCGAGCGAAAAACTGCAACGCCCGGCGAGCACCAGCGTCTGCTCCAGCCACGCCGGCTCGTACAAGCCGCCGAGCCGCGCAAGCGAACGCAAATGCGCCTCGGCATTGGCCTCTAACTGCCAGCCGCACTGCGCCACCGGCAGGCCCAGGCGCGTGGCGGTGAGCGCGTCTTGCAGTGGCTTGCGCGAGCGCACATGCATCAGCACGTCGCCGGCGGCGACGAGCGCGAGACCCGACAGTTCGGCGACGCGCTGCACGGTGTCGAGCAAGGCGTCTTCACTGCCGCGGTGCAGCAGCTCCACTGCGATGAAAGCACGCTCCTGGAACCAGGTCTTGAGCCACAACGCCTGCGCGAACAGCGCTTCGAAGTCCTGGCTGGGTTGCGGCACGAGCAGCGCCAGGCAATCGGGCAGACCGGCGAGAAACGGCGCGTTCGGCACGCGGCCTTCGACATCGGACGCATAGGCGAGGTAGCTGCCCTTTTCGGCGCGCCGCCGCGCCACCGTGATCCACTGCGACAAGTTGCCGTAGCCGCGCCGCGTTTGCGCCAGCAGCACCAGGCGCGGCAGCGATGTCGATGCGGCCTGCGCCGGCGCCGCAAGCCGCATTTCGCAGCCGACGATCAAGTGCAAGCTCGGATGGCGCTTCGCCTCGACATGCGCGCGCACGACGCCCGCGAGCGAGCACTCGTCGGTGATCGCCAGCGCGGCGTAACCCAGTTGCGCGGCGCGCATGACCAGCTCTTCCGGGTGCGAGGCACCGGTCAAGAAGCTGAAATTGCTGCGGCAGTGGAGTTCGGCGTAGCCGAGGAGCATGCGGTGGCTTGGGCTGCGTGAGACTGTTTATTCATACAGTATCACCCTGCCCGGCCCGCCGCTCAAGGGTTTTTCGACGTTCCCAGAATATTCGCCAGCAAACCGTCGACCCGTTCCCGAACCGCAGCCGGCATCGTGATCACCCGGCCCCAGGTTCTGTCGGTCTCGCCCGGCCATTTGTTCGTCGCGTCCAGCCCCAGCTTGCCGCCCAGGCCGCTGACGGGCGACGCGAAGTCGAGGTAGTCGATGGGGGTCTGCGCCACCAGCGTCGTGTCGCGCACCGGGTCGACGCGCGTCGTGATCGCCCAGATCACGTCGGGCCAGCTGCGGATGTCGACGTCGTCATCCAGCACGACGATGAACTTCGTGTACATGAACTGGCGCAGGAAACTCCACACGCCGAACATCACGCGTTTCGCGTGGCCCGGGTAGGCCTTGCGCATGCTGACGATCGCCATCCGGTAGCTGCACCCCTCGGGCGGAAGGTAGAAGTCGGTGATCTCGGGAAACTGCTTTTGCAGGATCGGCACGAACACTTCGTTCAGCGCCAGGCCCAGCACCGCCGGCTCGTCGGGCGGCTTGCCGGTATACGTGGAGTGGTAGATCGGCGCGCGCCGGTGCGTGAGGCGCGTGATCTCGAACACCGGGAACCATTCCTGCTCGTTGTAGTAGCCGGTGTGGTCGCCGAACGGCCCTTCGAGCGCGTGCAGGTAGCCGCCGATTTCTTTCCACGCGACGCCGTGTTCGCTCGTGCCGATGAAGCCGGGTGCGCACGTGGGGACGCGGCCTTCGAGAACGATCTCGGCGCTCGCCGGCACTTGCAGCATGACGTTCGCATCGCCGACCGACGATTCCGTGACTTCGGTTCGGCTGCCGCGCAGCAGCCCCGCGAATTGGTACTCCGACAGCGTGTCGGGCACCGGCGTCACCGCGCCGAGCATCGTCGCCGCCGGGTCGGCGCCCAGCGCCACGGCGATCGGGAACGGTTGGCCTGGCTTGGCGAGCGCGAACTCGCGAAAGTCCAACGCGCCGCCGCGCTGCGCGAGCCAGCGCATGATGACGTGGCGCTTGCCGATCACCTGCTGCCGGTAGATGCCCAGGTTCTGGCGCCGCCGTGAGGCCGGCAGGCCCTGCGGGCCGCGCGTGATCACCAGGCCCCAAGTGATCAACGGGCCGGCGTCGTCTGGCCAGCAGGTCTGGATCGGCAGGAAACCGAGGTCGATGTCGGGACCCTCGACGATCACCTCCTGGCACGGCGCAGAGCGCACGCTGGCCGGCTTCATGTCCCACAGCGACTTCACCAGATGCAGCAAGCGCCCGGCGTCTTTCAGTCCGCCTGGCGGCTCGGGCTCTTTCAGGCTGGCGAGCACCTTGCCGACCTGGCGCAGCTCGGACACATCGTTCGCACCCATCCCCAACGCGACGCGGCGCGTGGTGCCGAACAGGTTGGTGAGGGCCGTGACCTGGCTGTCACCCGGCCGTTCGAACAGCAGCGCGGGGCCCGAGGCGCGCAATACGGCGTCGCTCAACGCGGTCATCTCCAGAACGGGCGAGACGGGCTCTCGAACCCGCATTAGCTCATTCAGGCCTTCTAATCCAGTGAGAAAGTCACGCAGGTCTTTGTACTTCATGGAGGAATCGTCACTGAATTGAAAA
>JANOLA010000691.1:0-9218 GCA_031419535.1 Burkholderiales bacterium
TTTTGTTCTTTTTTTCTGGGCGTTTTGGTGGCTTTGCCCCCTTGGGGCTCCCCGCGCGGGTACCCCCCGCCCCTGGGTGGGCCCCCCGTCCGGGGCCGACGACCGGCTCCCCCGCGTCGAGCGTCGCGCCCATGGTGGCAGTCAACACGCTCGATTGGCGCATGAGCCAATCGAAAAACGATCAAGCCTTCCCCTGACTCGCCACAGCCCGAGCCGCCGCAGCCGCAGCTTCTGCATCCCCAAGGTAGTAACTCTTGATCGGCCGCAACTGAGCATCGAGTTCATACACCAGCGGAATCCCATTCGGAATGTTCAGCCAGACGATCTCGGCATCGCCCACTCCGTCGAGATACTTCACCAGGGCACGCAAGCTGTTGCCATGCGCGGCGATGACGATGCGCCTGCCCGAGCGAATCGCCGGTGCGAGGGTTGAATCCCAGTACGGCAGCACACGCGCCACGGTGTCCTTCAGGCACTCTGTCAGCGGCACTGGATTGGCGGGGAGGCGCGCGTAGCGTGGGTCGCTGCGCTCGCAGCGCGGGTCGCTCGCTTCCAGCGCCGGAGGGGGCGTGTCGTAGCTGCGGCGCCAGGTCAGCACTTGCGCGTCGCCGTACTTGCGTGCGGTCTCGGCCTTGTTCAGGCCTTGCAGCGCGCCGTAGTGGCGCTCGTTCAGTTGCCACGCGTTGACCACCGGCAGCCAGGTGCGGTCGAGTTCGTCGAGCGCGTGCCACAGCGTCCAGATCGCGCGCTTGAGCACCGAGGTGTAGGCCACGTCGAACTCGTAGCCGCCCTCTTTGAGCAAGCGCCCGGCTTCGCGCGCCTGGTTCACGCCGGTGGGCGTGAGCGGCACGTCGGTCCAGCCGGTGAAGCGGTTTTCCAGGTTCCAGGTCGACTCACCGTGGCGGATCAGGACGAGTTTGTGCATGGCGTGGGTGCGGCGCGCAAAGGCGCTGGTGGGGTGAGGTCTTGCGCGCTCGGCGACGAGGGCAGGGGCGCGAATTCTATAATCCGCCGCTTCGCGCTTCGTGGGTCCGCCTCTTGAACTCCTTCGGTCAATTTGTCGTCGAGAACTGGGTACTGTTCTTGGCAGCGTTTTCGTCGGGCGCGATGCTGCTGTGGCCCATGGTCAACAAGAACGCGGGTGGGGCGACGAAGGTGTCTGCCACCGAGGCGGTGCAGCTCGTCAACCGCGAGAAGGCGGTGTTCATCGACGTGAGCGAAAGCGCCGAATTCGCGGCCTGCCATGTGGCGGGCGCGAAGAACGTGCCGCTCGGGTCGATCGAGGCGAGCAACGACCTGCCGAAGAACAAGACGCTGCCGCTGGTGGTGGTGTGCGCCACCGGCGCGCGCGCCTCAAAGGCGGTGGGCACCTTGAAGAAGCGCGGCTTCGAGAAGACGCGCGTGCTCGCCGGCGGTTTGCGCGCGTGGCGCGAGGCGAACTTGCCGATCGAAAAATCTGCCTGACAGGAGCGAGTGAGGAATGAGCGCCACGATGCAAGCCGTGAAGATGTACACCACCGAAGTCTGCCCGTTCTGCGTGCGCGCGAAGGCCTTACTCAAGCAGCGCGGGGTGCAGAAGATCGATGAGATTCGCATCGACCTCGATGCGCAGCAGCGCCAGGCGATGATGGAAACGACCGGCCGGCGCACCGTGCCGCAAATCTTCATCGGCGACACGCATGTGGGTGGCTGCGACGACTTGATCGACCTGGATCGAAGCGGTGGCTTGATGCCGTTGCTGGCGGGGCATCATGGGAAAAACGCTGCAAGTTGATTCCGAGCACTTGGCGCCGCTGTGTCGGCGCCATGGAATTGTTCGCCTGGCGCTGTTCGGCTCTCAGCTCAAGGGCGGGGCGCGTTCAGACAGCGATGTCGACCTGCTGGTCGAGTTTGCGCCTGGCGCGACCCCGGGGCTGATGCGGATGGTTGAAATCGAGGCCGAGCTTTCGCCGCTGTTCGGTGGGCGCAAGATCGATCTGCGTACGGCGGACGACCTGAGTCGCCACTTCCGGGAATCGGTGGTCGCGCAGGCCGAAGTCAAGTACTTCCAACAATGATGAATGAGCCCGACCGCATCAGGTTGCGGCACATGATCGAGGCCACGGAACATGCATTGCAGTTCTCCGCCGGGCGCAAGCAGTCGGACTTTCTGACCGACAAGATGCTGCTCTTTGCGGTTGCACGGGCGATTGAAATCGTCGGCGAGGCGGCGTCGAAGGTGACCCCTTCCGGCCGGGCGGCGTTGCCTGCGCTACCGTGGAGTTCGATGGTCGGCATGCGCAACAGGCTCGCTCGCGCATACTTCGACATCGACGCGAACGTCGTCTGGAAAACGGTGGAGTCGGAATTGCCGTCCCTCTTGGCCCAGTTGCGTCTTGCTGAACAAACGGGCTACGGCGCGCCGTAGTTCGGTCACGCCAAGCGGCGCATAATTCGCGACCTTCCGAGCCCGCGCCATCCCGGTCCGCGGGTTTTTTCATCGCCCTACCCGACCCGAGAATTCGCATGGCCGACGACAACAAGAACCCGGTGTTCCAGATTCAGCGCCTGTACCTGAAGGACCTGTCGCTCGAACAGCCCAACTCGCCGAAGATCCTGCTGGAGCAGGCCGCGCCTCAGATCGACATCAATCTGGCGCTGGGCGCCGAGCCGATTGCCGAGGGCATCTACGAAGTGACGGTCACCGCAACGGTGACGACCAAGATCGCCGACAAGGTGCTGTTCCTGGTGGAGGCCAAGCAGGCCGGCATCTTCGAGATTCGCAATATTCCTGCCGAGCAGGTGCAGCAGATCGTGGGCATCGCGTGCCCGGGCATCGTCTACCCGTATTTGCGCGCCATCGTCTCCGATGTCTGCACGCGCGCCGGCTTCCCGCCGGTGCTGCTGACGGAAGTGAACTTCCAGGCCATGTTCGAAGCGCAGCGCGCGCAGGCCGCGGCGGGCAACGGGCCCGACACCAGCCAGATCGCTCACTGAAGAGTCTGAGCACGCCAATGCCGGCGCGGTGGTGGGGCGCGCAATGAGTCTCACGATCCTCGGCGCAGGCGCTTGGGGAACGGCGCTCGCGGTCAGCGCGTGTGCGCGAATTCCCACGCTGCTCTGGGCGCGCGATGCGCCACAGGCCGAGCTGATGGGTGCGCAGCGCCGCAATGCGCGTTATCTCGATGGCATCGAGCTGCCGGCGGCGCTGCAGGTCAGCTCGGACTTCGACGCGGCCCTGCAGCATGCGCAGGGCGGCCTGACCGTGATCGCGACCCCGATGTTGGCGCTGGAAGACATGCTGCGCCGCCTGCCCAGCAGCAGCGGCCCGGTGCTTTGGCTGTGCAAGGGCTTTCAAGAGGGCAGCGGCAGGCTCGGCCACGAAGTGGCGCAAGCCGTTGCCCCGCACCTGCAAGTGGGCGTGCTGTCGGGCCCGAGCTTCGCGCTCGAAGTGGCGCGTGGCCAGCCGACGGCGCTGGTGGCGGCGAGTCTGCACGAGTCGGTGCGTGACATGGCCGTGAAGCTGCTGCACAGCGACGTGCTGCGCATCTACACGTCGACGGATGCAATCGGCGTCGAGGTCGGCGGCGCGGTGAAGAACGTGCTCGCCATCGCCACCGGCATCGCCGACGGCATGGGCCTGGGCCAGAACGCGCGCGCCGCGCTCATCACACGCGGCCTGGCCGAGATCACGCGCCTCGGCCTGGCGCTGGGCGCGCGCGCCGAGACCTTCACCGGCTTGAGCGGGTTGGGCGACTTGGTGCTCACCGCGACCGGCGACCTGTCGCGCAACCGCAAGGTCGGCCTGTTGCTCGCGCAGGGCATGAAGCTGCCCGAAATCCTGCGCGGCCTGGGCCACGTGGCCGAGGGCGTATTCAGCGCGGCGATGGTGCAACAACGCGCCACCGCGCATGGCGTGGAGATGCCGATCGCGCAAGCCGTGGTGGCGGTGCTGGTGGGCCGGCTCACGCCGCGCCATGCGGTGGAGCGGCTGATGGGGCGCGAGGCGCGGGCGGAGATTTGAACGGCCGGTGGCGCGCTGCTCTGCGCTTACTGGCGGATCGGTTCGCGCTGATGCGCTGGCTGCGGTGGCTTAAAGCGCCCGTGGTCGCGCTGCCCAACTTTGCCTAAGTCCCGCCGCGATACCCGATCTGCCGCCACGCCTCGAACACGGCCACCGCCACCGCGTTGCTCAGGTTCAAGCTGCGCTGGCCGGGGCGCAGCGGCAGGCGCAGGCAGTGGCTCGGCGGAAACGATGTGCGCACCATGTCGGGCAGGCCGGCGGTTTCGGAGCCGAACACCATCCAGTCGCCCGGCTGCCAGGTGGGTTCGTCGAAGCGCCGCGTCGCGCGTGTGGTGAAGGCGAACAAACGCTGCGTGGCGAGCGGAATGCCGGGCGTTGCGCCTTGCGTGGTGGTTAAAAAGTCGGCCCACGAGGCGTGGCGCTGCACGCTCGCGTACTCGTGGTAGTCCAGGCCGGCGCGCTTGAGCTGGCGGTCTTCCATCGAAAAGCCGAGCGGTTCGATCAAGTGCAGATGGCAGCCCGTGTTCGCCGCGAGGCGGATCACGTTGCCGGTGTTGGGCGGGATTTCCGGGTGCACGAGCACGATGTTGAACATGTCGGTCCGCTCGATTCAACGGTTGGGCGCGGGCGTGCGCGCGAGGGCCCAGACCTGCACGCTGGCGGCGCCTGCCTGGAGCAAGGTGTGCGCGATTTCCGCGGCGGTGGCGCCGGTGGTCACCACGTCGTCGATCAGCGCGAGCGTCTTGCCGCGCAGCTCGTTGCGGCGCAGCGGCTCGACGGCAAAGGCGCCACGCACGTTCGCGGCTCGGGCGTCGGGCGGCAGCGCGAGTTGGTGTGGCGTGTCGGTGGTGCGCAGCAGCAGGTGCGGGTCGCTCGGGCAGCCGAGCTCGGGCCGAAGCGCGCGCGCGATTTCCCAGGCCTGGTTGAAACCGCGTTCGCGCAGGCGCTTCTCGCTCAAGGGCACGGGCAGCAGCAGTTCGGGCAGGGGAACGCCCGATGCGCGAATGGCGATCAGCAATTGCCGGGACAGCGAGGGCACGAGGTCGAGCGCCGCATTGAACTTGAAGCTCGCGATCGCGCCGCTCCACGGTGGCGCGTAGTCGAACGCCACCACGCTGCGCTCGTACGGCGGTGGATGGATCAGGCATGCGCCGCAGAGTGGCGTCGCTGGCGTCGCCGCCGGCACTTCGATCGCACAGCGCGAGCAGCGCGTGACCGCCGGTGCCCAGCGCCGAAGGCAGTCGCCGCAGATGCGTTGCTCGCCCCAGGCGTGGCAGAGCGCGCACAGGCTGGGCAGCCGGGGCTGGCGCCATGCCGCGAACGCGGGTGTCAGAAGCTGCTTGAACAACACGGCTCAATATACTGCCCGGGCATGGCTCGCCAATCATCTCAGGCCGAAGCGCAAACGCGGAGGGCCCTCGACGGCGCCGCCATCCGCGCCGTGTTGCGGCGTGCGGTGCGTGCCGAGCCGCCTTGGCTGCACCTCGAAGTGGCGCGGCGCATGGGCGAGCGGCTGCGGGTGATCCGCTTGCAGCCGCAGTGGCTCATCGATTGGTGGGGTTTCACGGGGGCCGGCGCATCGGCCCTCGCTAGCGCCTATCCGAAGGCGCGCCGCACCGTGGTCGAGCCGACGCTCGAGTTGGCCGAGCGCAGCCGCGCCGCCGCGCAAAGCCCGTGGTGGAGCGCGCAGCGCTGGCGCGGCGCCGGCGTCGAGGTGGTGCACGACGTTGCGGACACGCCGGCGGGATTGCCGAACCCGCCGAACCTGCGGAACCCGCCGAACCCACAGAGCGTACCGAGCGTACCGAGCCTGCCCGAAGGCGCGCCGCTGATCTGGTCGAACATGATGCTGCACGGGCACACCGATCCGCCGGCGCTGTTCGCACGCTGGCATGGCCTGCTCCAGACCGACGGCTTTGTCATGTTCTCGTGCCTCGGCCCGGGCACGCTGCTCGAGCTGCGCCGACTCTACGCGCGGCTCGGCTGGCCCACGCCCGCGGCCGAGTTCGTCGACATGCACGACCTGGGCGACATGCTCGTGCACGCCGGATTCGCCGACCCGGTGCTCGACCAGGAAACGTTGACACTGCACTGGGCGAGCGCGCAGGACCTGTTGGCCGAGCTGCGTGGCCTGGGTGCGAACGCGGCGCCGGCGCGGTTCGCGGGCTTGCGCACGCCGCGCTGGCGGAGCCGCTTGCTGCGCGAACTCGAGTCGCTGGCCGGGCCCGATGGGCGCTTGCGCCTGAGCTTCGAGGTCGCCTATGGCCACGCGTTCAAGGCGCCGCCGCGGGTCCGCGCCGATGCGCCCACGACCGTGTCGCTCGCCGACATGCGCGCGATGGTGCGGTCGCGCAACACCGCGGGCAAGACTTGAGCCAAGAGCTGAGCCAAGAGCGAAAAGGAGCCCGCAAAACTGTGGGCTAAAATGCGCCGCTTTTCGAGGCCGGTCGGCCCGCAACGGGCTGGCTGCGGGGGTATAACGCAGCTCAGGTGTCGTCCCGATCGGCTGCGGGCTCGTCCTCTTGTTTCCCTTCCACCGTCCGAGAAATGACACCCACTCTTTCCGCGCAATTCATCGGCCGCCGAAGCGCGGCGCATGGGCTGCGCTTTGGACAAGAGTCCACCGCGGCGCCCGGCGCGCCGCAAGACTGGAGCGTGCGCTGGCAGCTCAAGCGCAACTGCTCGCTCGCGCCGCGCCAGCTGATGCTGTGCTACCTGGGGCTGTGCGTGGTGTCGCTGGCCATCGGCGCGGGTTTCTGGTGGGCCGGCGCGGTGATGGTGCTGCCCTTTGCCGGCGTGGAGTTGCTGGCGGTGGGGCTGGCGATGTTCGTCTACGCGCGCCACGCGGCCGACAATGAGTCGATTCGCCTGGGCCCGGGCCGTTTGATCGTCGAATACGCGTTCGGGCAACGTGTCGAGCGCGTCGAGTTCACGCCGGCCTGGGTGCGCGTCGAGCCCGAACACGGCGACCGCTCGCTGATCGAGCTGTCGGGCCAGGGGCGCAAGATTTCCGTCGGGCGCTTCGTGCGCCCCGAGTTGCGGCGCGAACTCGCCGACGAATTGCGCTGGGCACTGCGCCGCTGGAGCAACGGCGCTGGCGCCCCCGCGGTTTGAGCGCGCTTGAAGACAAGACCTTGGCACACGAATCCTCAGAAATTGACGAGATGACAACAATGAATTCGATCCGAACCCTCTGGAGCAAGCTCGGTCAACTGAGCCTGCTGCTCGGCGCGCTGCTCGCAACGACCGCCGCGCTGGCCGTGAAAGACTTGGCCGGTGGCCCGGCGGTGAATCAGCTCGACCTGCACCCGCCGGTGACGCAGATCGCCGCCGATCAGATGGCGCTGCACGACTACATGATGATCCTGTGCACCGTGATCTTCGTGCTGGTGTTCGGCGTGATGTTCTATTCGATCTTCAAGCACCGCCGCTCCAAGGGCGCGAAGGCGGCCAACTTCCACGAGAGCATCAAAGTGGAAATCGCCTGGACCGTGGTGCCGTTCATCATCGTCATCTTCATGGCGCTGCCGGCGACGAAGACGGTGGTCGCGATGAAAGACACGAGCTCGGCCGACCTGACGATCAAGGCCACCGGCATTCAATGGAAATGGGGCTACGACTACCTGAAGGGCGAGGGCGAGGGCATCGCTTTCCTGTCCACGCTGGACACCGCGCACCGCCAGATGTCGAATTCGGGCAAACCTTCGGGCGACGACTACCTGCTCAAGGTGGACAACCCGCTCGTCGTGCCGGTGGACCAGAAGATCCGCATCATCCTCACCGCGAGCGACGTGATCCACGCCTTCATGGTGCCGTCGTTCGGCATCAAGCAAGACGCGATTCCCGGGTTCGTGCGCGACACGTGGTTTCGCGCCACCAAGACCGGCGACTACTACGGCCAATGCGCGGAACTGTGCGGCAAGGAACACGCCTACATGCCGATCCACGTGAAGGTCTTGTCCAAGGCCGACTACAGCACCTGGGTCGACGCACAAAAGAAGAGGATGGCGGCATCGGCCGACGACCCGAACAAGACCTGGGCGGTCGAAGAACTGGTCGCGCGCGGCGAGAAGGTCTACGCCGCCAACTGTTCGGTGTGCCACCAGCCCACGGGCAAGGGCCTGGGCCCGTTCAAGCCACTCGACGGCTCGGCCCTCGTGCTCGATGCCGACAAGGGCAAGCAGATCGCCGTGCTGCTGAACGGCCTGAAAGATGGCGCGATGCCGGCCTGGAAGCAGCTCAGCGACACCGAGCTTGCCGCCGTGATCACCTACACCAAGAACAGCTGGTCGAACAAGACGGGCCTGGCGGTGCAGCCGGCGGACGTGTTGGGCGCCCGTAAGTGACCCCGCCGCATCCCTACCCAGATACCGAGACCCAGGAACAGACATGAGCGCAGTTCTCGACCCGCACGGCCACGGCCACGACCACGACCATGCCGACCACGACCACCACGGCGCCCCGTACGGCTGGCGCCGCTGGGTGTACGCGACGAACCACAAGGACATCGGCACGATGTACTTGCTGTTTGCATTCACGATGCTCATGCTCGGCGGGGTGCTGGCGCTGGGCATTCGCGCCGAGTTGTTCCAGCCGGGCTTGCAGATCGTGAACCCGGGCATGTTCAACCAGCTCACCACGATGCACGGCCTGATCATGGTGTTCGGCGCCATCATGCCGGCCTTCGTCGGCTTCGCGAACTGGATGGTGCCGCTGCAGATCGGCGCGCCCGACATGGCGTTCGCGCGCATGAACAACCTGAGCTTCTGGCTGCTGATTCCGGCCTCGCTGATGCTCGTCGGTTCGTTCTTCATGCCTGGCGGCGCACCGGCCGCGGGCTGGACGATCTACGCGCCGCTCACGCTGCAAATGGGCCCGTCGATGGACGCCGCGATCTTCGCGCTGCACATCCTGGGCGCGAGCTCGATCATGGGCTCGATCAACATCATCGTCACCATCCTCAACATGCGCGCGCCCGGCATGTCGCTGATGAAGATGCCGATGTTCTGCTGGACCTGGCTGATCACCGCCTACCTGCTGATTGCCGTGATGCCGGTGCTGGCCGGCGCCATCACCATGACGCTGACCGATCGCCACTTCGGCACCAGCTTCTTCAACCCGGCCGGCGGCGGCGACCCGGTGATGTACCAGCACATCTTCTGGTTCTTCGGCCACCCCGAGGTCTACATCATGATCCTGCCGGCCTTCGGCATCA
>JANOLA010000692.1:0-2215 GCA_031419535.1 Burkholderiales bacterium
CGCTGCGCCGGCGCACCGGCGGCAACCCGCTGTTCGTGCTGGAGACACTCAAGCAAGCCTGGGTCGAGCGCACGCTCGATCGCCTGGCCGATGCGGCGCTGCTGCCGCGTCCGGTGGCGGGGGGCCGGCGGATTGGGCGCCGCATCGGCCAACTCGCGCCCGGCGCGCTGGCGCTGGCGCGCGTGGCGAGCATCGCCAGCGTTGACTTCGAGGTCGCGCTCGCGGAAAAGGTGCTGGGCGTGTCGGCGCTGCAATTTGCCGATGCGCTGAACGAGCTCGAAGCGGCGCAGGTGCTGCGCGGCAACGCCTTCGCGCACGACCTGGTGTTCGAAGCCGTGCGCGGCAGCGTGCCGGGCACGATCGCCGCGCACACCCACGCCCAGGTGGCGCTGTGGCTCGAGCAACACGCGGGCGAGGCGGCGCGCATTGCGCGGCACTGGATCGATGCGAACCTGGGCTTGCGCGCGCTGCCTTGGCTGCAACAGGCGGCCGATGCCGCGCGCCGCGCGCTGCGCGCGAAGGAGTACATCGCCTTCATGGAGCGCAAGAGCGCGATCGAAGAGCAGGGCGGCCTGCTCGAAGCCGCCTTCGTTTCCCTGCTCGCCGCGGCCGAGGAGTTCACCAACACCGATCTCGACGCCGCGACCAGCGCCGCGCACTGCGAGCGCCTGGACCGGCTCGCCAGCACGCCGGAACATCGCATCGAGGCGCTGCTGCAACGCGCTCATTTGCACCAGCAGCGCGGCGAGTACGAGGGCGCCGAGGCCGCTGCGCGCACCGCGTTGCGCGAAAGCATCGGCCTGGGCGACCCGGCGCTGACGGTGCGCTGCCGGCGTGCCTTGAGCACCGCCTGCGTGGTCCTGAATCGTTTCGAAGAGGGCGCGCAGCACATGCTGGCCTGCGTCGCCTGGTTCGACGTGCATGGCGACGCCGCCCAGCGCAGCGAAGTGCATGGCGACCTGGCCGTGATGTACGACAACCTCGGCCGGCTCGACGACGCCCTGCCGCACCACGAGCTGGCTGCCGAGCTGTCGCGGCGCAGCGGCAACCTCAGCAATGCGTCGATGGCCTGCGGCAACTTCGCCTGCAACCGCATCGACGCCGGCGACCTGCGCGCGGCCGAACGCTCGCTGCAGCAGGGCCAGCAACTGCTCGCCGCCTACGACGGCTTCGGCGCGCACAGCGGCACCTTGCAGGTGCTGCGCGCGCTATGCCTGTGCCACCTGGGGCGCTACGGCGACGCTCTGGCCCAGGCCGAACTCGGCGTGGAGTCGATGCGCCGCTACCAGCCCGGCCTGCTCGGTCGTGCCCAGGTGCGCCTGGCCTCGGTGTGGTGGCACCTGGGCCAGCGCGCGCGGCTCGCGCAGCAGCTCGCGGCCATCACCCCGGATGCGCAGACCGCGCTCGCACTGCGCGTGCAGCATGCGCAACTGAGCTGGCGACTGGTCAAGGCCGCCGACGCGCCGAGCTCGCCCGCCATTGCCGTGGCGCGGCAGGCACTGGAAGCGACGCTGGCCGCCATCGGCGCGCACGCCCGGCCCGACCTGCGCCTGCCCTTGATGATCGATCTTGCGGCCGACGCCGAGCCCGAGCTCGCGCTGCGCCAGCTCGACGAGGTGCGCGAGCAGGCGCAGCGCATCGGCCACCTGGGCATCGTGCTGGCGACTCGGATCCGCGCCGCGGGCGTTGCTGCCGCGTTCGACGCGCCGCGTGCCCGGCGCGAAGCCCTGGCGGCGCTGGCGCTGGCCGGCGAGCGCCAGAGCAGCGCCGTGCTGCCCGCCGAACTGTGGCTGCACTGTGGCCGCGCACTCGCCGCGGCGGGCGACGTGGCGCATGCGGCCGAGGTGACCGCGCAGGGCAGCGAGTGGCTGCACCGCACCGCGCAAGAGCACGTGCCCGAGCCCTTCCGCGACAGCTTCCTGCGGCGCAACCCGGCGAACCGCGAGTTGCTCGCGCTCGCGGCGCGATTGCGGCAGGTCAAATCAATGCCGAACCGACAACGCTGACTTGTCGCGCAGCGCGCGTATAACGCACTCATAACGCTTGGCCGAATACAACCTGTCCACGCCACGCGCAACACGTTCAATCAACTACCTGATTAGCGACATGGATCAGCTGCGGCTCCACCCTCACCCCCGCCCTCTCCCGCAAGCGGGCGAGGGAGCAATACCGGCTCCCTCGCCCCTGTACTCGGGGGAGAGGGTTGGGGTGAGGG
>JANOLA010000693.1:0-4025 GCA_031419535.1 Burkholderiales bacterium
CATGTTGATGATCGACGCCGGAACGAAGAACGGAGAGATGCGCCGCGCGCCGCGCGCCACATACTCGCCGTGGGTCTGCTCGATCATCGGCAATCCGCCGATGCCCGAGCCCACCAGGCAGCCAATGCGTTCGGCCTGCTCTTCATTCAACGCGTCGTTGATCGGCAACCCTGCGTCGCGCACCGCTTGAATCGACGCCGCCATCCCGTAGTGGATGAACGTGTCCATGTGGCGCGCGTCTTTGGCCGGGAAGTATTCCTCGACCTTGAAATTCTTGACCTCGCCGGCGAATCGACACGCCAGCGCGGCAGCGTCGAACTTGGTGATGGGGCCGATGCCGCCGCGCCCGGCGAGGATGTTCGCCCAGCCCTCGCTCACCGTGTTGCCCACGGGGCTGACCAAGCCCAGGCCGGTGACGACCACGCGACGTCGGCTCATTCAATCGCCTCGGCTTCGGGCACGTCAATCAACGCGGAACCTACGCGGCCTTTTGGTGCTTGACGGCGTAGTCGATGGCAAGCTGGACGGTGGTGATCTTCTCCGCCTCTTCGTCGGGAATTTCGATGCCGAATTCGTCTTCGAGAGCCATCACGAGCTCAACCGTGTCGAGTGAATCGGCACCGAGATCGGCGACAAACGCTTTCGCATTGGCAACGTCGGACTCGGGCACGCCGAGCTGCTCGGCAATGATTTTCTTGACACGTGCTTCGATATCGCTCATGACTCCTCCAGGAGTAATTGTAAGAAACAGCGCGGCATTCTAAGGCCAGCGGGTGGGGCGAGAACCGCGCCCGAATCAATGCATGAACATGCCGCCGTTCACGTGCAACTCGCATCCGGTGACGTAGCCCGCCCTCGGTGAGGCAAGAAACGCCACGGCGTGCGCCACTTCGCTCGCCTGACCCAAGCGCCCCACGGGGATTTGCGCCATCAGCGCGCTGGTCTGTGCCTCGCCGAGCGATTGGGTCATGTCGGTTTCGATGAAGCCCGGAGCCACGCAATTGACGGTGATGCCGCGGCTGCCCAACTCGCGCGCCAGCGAACGCGTCATGCCCGCCACGCCGGCCTTGGCCGCCGCGTAATTCGCCTGGCCGGCATTGCCGCTCGCGCCCACCACCGATGTGATGTTGACGATGCGCCCATAGCGCTGCTTCATCATTGTGCGCAGCACCGCGCGGCACAGCCGAAACACCGCGCTCAGGTTGGTGTCGAGCACCGCGTTCCAATCGTCGTCCTTCATTCGCATCGACAGCGTATCGCGCGTGATGCCGGCGTTGTTGACGAGCACGTGCAGTGCGCCATCGAGCTTGAGGACGTCTTCCAGCGTCGAATCGACGCGCGCGCTGTCATTCACGTTCAGGCACACGCCGCGACAGCCCGCGAACGCCGACAACGCGTCGCCGATTGCCATCGCGCCCGCATCGGTCGTCGCCGTGCCGATCACCTTCGCGCCCTGCTGCGCGAGCTCCAATGCAATGGCGCGGCCGATGCCACGCGACGCACCGGTCACGAGCGCCACCTGCCCCGTCATCGGCAGCGTCGCGCTCACTGGTGCACCCTCGCGCTTCGCGCGGTCCCGCCAAGCGGGACGCAGCAGCCCCTTCGCAGCAGCCGTGCGGAGGCGCTCACGATGCACCACCCTGCGCAGCCGCGGCCAGACTCGCCGGGTCGAACACATTGCCCACCGCCATCTCAGGCTCGATGCGTTTCACCATGCCCGCCAGCACCTTGCCCGGCCCGCACTCCACCACGCGGGTCACGCCCTTCAAGTGCAGCGATTGAATCAGCTCGACCCAACGCACCGGCCAGAAGGCCTGGCGATAGAGCGCGTCGCGGATCGCTTGCGGGTCGCTGTTGATTTCGACATCGACGTTGTTGAGCACGGGAATCCTCGGCGCGGCGAACACCGCGATGGCCAGACGCTCTTTCAAGCGCTCGGCCGCGGGTTTCATCAGGCTCGAATGAAACGGTGCCGACACCGCCAGCAGCAACGCACGCTTCGCGCCGCGCGCCTTCAGCAATTCGCACGCCTTGTCGACGCCGGCCTTGGTGCCGGCGATGACGATCTGCTTCGGGTCATTGAAGTTGACCGCCTCGACGACTTCGCGGCTCGTCGCACTCAGCTCGACGCAGGCGTCGCGCACCGCCCCCGCGTCCAGCCCCAGCACCGCCGCCATCGCGCCAACGCCTGCCGGCACGGCCTCTTGCATGGCCTGCGCGCGAAAGCGCACCAACGGCAGCGCATCGGCAAACGCCAACGACCCGGCCGCGACCAAGGCGGTGTATTCACCGAGCGAGTGCCCAGCCAGAAACGTCGGCGCCTGGCCCGTTTGCGCAAGCCAGGCGCGATAGCACGCCAGCGCCGCGGTCAACATCACAGGTTGGGTGTTCGTCGTCAACTCGAGCGCTTCTTTCGGGCCCTCGCGAATCAGTCGTGCAACGTCTTCGCCGAGGGCGCTGGACGCTTCCGCCAAGGTGTCTCGCACCGCCGGGTGGTCGCCCCAGGCATCGAGCATGCCCACCGACTGCGAACCCTGTCCCGGAAAAACGATTGCCAATTGAGCCAATTGAGTCATGAATTGTGCGAGTTCACTTCAAAGGTCGAGCAGCACGGCGCCCCAGGTGAAGCCGCCGCCCACGCCCTCGAGCAACACAGTGTCGCCGCCGCGAATCTTGCCGCGGCGCACAGCGTCGTCCAGCGCCAGCGGGATCGATGCGGCTGAAGTATTGCCATGCCGATCGACGGTGACGATCAATTTTTCCAGCGGCAGTTTGAGCTTCTTCGCCGTGCCCTGCATGATGCGGATGTTCGCCTGGTGCGGAATCAGCCAGTCGATGTCGGCTGCGCTGCGCTCGGCCTTGGCCAGCACGGAACGCGCAACGTCTTCGAGCACGCTCACGGCGAGTTTGAACACCGCGGGGCCATCCATTTTCAGCAACGGGTCGCCGAGGATTTTGCCGCCCGACACCGTGCCCGGTGTGCACAAGATGTTCGCGTAGCGGCCGTCGGCGTGCAGCTCACTGGCCAGCAAGCCCGGCGTGTCGGAAGCTTGCAGCACCACGGCGCCGGCGCCGTCGCCGAACAAGACGCAGGTGGTGCGGTCCTTGAAATCCAGAATGCGCGAAAACACTTCGGCACCGATCACCAAGGCCTTCGACGCCGCGCCGGTGCGAATCATCGAGTCGGCGATGGTCAGCGCGTAGACGAAACCCGAGCACACCGCCTGCACGTCGAACGCGGCGCAGCCCCTGATTCCGAGCTTGTTCTGCACGATGCAGGCGGTGCTGGGAAAGATCATGTCCGGCGTGGACGTGGCGACGATGATCAGGTCGATCGCCGCCGCGTCGCAGTCGGCCGCCTCCAACGCGCGCTTTGCGGCGTGCAAGGCGAGGTCGCTGCACACCTCGTTGTCGCGCGCGAAGTGGCGCGACTTGATCCCGGTGCGCTCGATGATCCACTGGTCCGAAGTCTCCACGCCGTCGGCGGCGAGTCGCGCGGCCAACTCCGCATTGCCGATCGCTTCGCCCGGCAGGAAGCTCCCGGTGCCGGCGATCCTTGAATACAGGGGCGGTTTCAAACTCATGCGCTCAGGGGTTGAGAGTTTCCTCTCAGCGGTGCAGCGGTCGTCTCGGGTGCGGCAGCTTCACTCGCGCCTGGCATCGCTGCCAGCGTTTCCCGAATTCGCTCATGCACGCGCTCCAGCAGGTGGTTGCCGGCGGCATCATAGGCGCGGTTCAGCGCCTGTTCGAACGCATAGGCGTCGGAGCCACCATGTGCTTTGAACACCAGCCCGCGCAGCCCGAGCAGCGCGCCGCCGCTGTAGCGCCGGTGATCGACGCGCCGCTTGAAATGGTTCAGTACCGGCAACGCCGCCAGCGCAGCCAGCTTGGTGAACAGGTTGCGCGTGAATTCCTGCTTGATGAAGGCGGTGAGCATCGCCGCCAGGCCTTCCGAGGCCTTGAGAAGCACGTTCCCGACGAAGCCATCGCAGACCACGATGTCCGTCGTCCCCTTGAAGACATCA
>JANOLA010000694.1:0-5501 GCA_031419535.1 Burkholderiales bacterium
TTGGCTGCGCCGGGTCCGCTCGACCAGATCGTTGAGCGCTTCGCCGAGGCCGAAATTGTCGAGCACCAACGGCGTCAGGCGCGGAATGATGCCGTGCATCGCGTCGTACAGGCGCGATGCTTCGTCGGCAATCGTGCGCGCCGCCTGCTCGGACTGCGCATCGGCGGCACTGACGCGCTGCGCGATCGACAGCGCCAGGCTGCGCATCGCCGTCACCGACTGGCCCAGTTCGTCGTGCAGTTCGCGCGCGATCGCGCGGCGCTCGGCTTCGATGTGGCGGTCGATCCAGTGCGCCAGCTCGCGGCTGTCGGAAAGCTGCAGTTCGGCGCGCACCGCGCGGCGTTCGGTTTCGATGTGACCGCGCAACTGCTCGACCATGCGGTTGAACGCGGCGCCGATCGCGCCCGCCTCGGTGCCCGCCAGCAGCGGCAAGGCCACGTCGAAGCGGCCGCCCTGCAACTGGTTCAGCGCGCCGACGATGCGGCCGAAGGGCCGCACCGCGCGCCCGACGAGCCAGAACACGAGCGCATTCACCGCCACCAGCAGCGCCAGCGCGCCGCCGGCCAAGCCCACCGCGTAGTCCCAGGCGTCGAGCGCCGCGCGCGAGGCGTTGGCGCGCACCTCGAGCTTGCCGTCGGGAAAGTCGATCGCCTGCACCGAAGGTGCCGGCGCCATCAGCGCCTCGAACCAGTCCGGCGCGTCGCGCCCGGCCTTGTAGGGCGAAGGCGGCGAGCGGTACAGCTCGTGGCCCATCGCGTCGAACAAGGTGACGTCGTTCGAGCGAATGCGCCCCACACCTTGCAAGAACGCGAGCATCGCCGGCGTGCCCTGCGCCGCGTAACGCCCGACGGTCCGGTTCAGCAACTGCGCGGCGACGCGGTTCGCAGCGACCACCTCCTCGTGCACCGAATCGCGCAGCGCGCTCAGTTGCAGGGCGATCACGGCCGCCGTGAAGAGCACCGTCAGCGCGCCGACGATGAGGTTGATTTGCAGGCGCAGCGTCATCGTGGCGCCGAATCGAAGTCGCCGTGCGCGGCGTAGGCGTCGAGCGCCGCCACCATCGCGCCGGCCATCGCAGGTTGCGCCGGGTCGTGGCCGCAGCCTTGCACCCAGCACAGCCGGCTGTGCGCGATGCGCTCGTGCACGGCCCACGCGCCGGCCGGGCGGCAGATGCGGTCGTCGTCAGCGTGCAGCAGCAACGTCGGCACGCGCGGCAAATCGTTCAGGCGCTCCAGCAGCGGCGGAGTGCTGAGCCAGCAATCGTTCATCAGATAGTGGCTTTGCACGCGGTAACGGTCGACGAGCGCATCAAGCGCATCGCCTTCGGGCGGCGTTGCAGCCACGCTGCCCGAGGCACCCGCGGCAAGCACCTGCTCCCAGGCCCACCAGGCCTGGGCGGCGCGCCGGCGATCGGCCGGCGCGCCTGCGCCGATGATTCGCGCCAGCCACGCCAGCAGCGCGTCGCGGTGGTCGCACGGCGCCACCTCGGAAAACCTCGCCCACGCCTGCGGCGCATCGGCAGCCGCCCCCTGAAAGAACCAGTCGATGTCTTCGCTTCGCGCCAGAAAGCTGGCGCGCAGCAGCAGGGCCTGCACCGCCTGCGGCTCGGCCGCGGAGTGCGCCATGGCGAGCGTCGCGCCCCACGAGCCGCCCACCACGAGCCAGCGCGCCAGCCCCAGATGGCGGCGCAGCGTGCTCAGGTCGGTCAGCAGGTCGGCCGTCGTGTTGCCGAGCGTGCTGCCGCGCGGGCGGCTGCCGCCCGCGCCGCGCTGATCCAGGCAAATGATGCGGTAGCGCCGCGGATCGAAAAAGCGCCGCTGCAGCGGCGAGCAGCCCGAGCCCGGGCCACCGTGCAACACCAGCGCCGGTATGCCTTGCGCGTGGCCGTATTCTTCGACGTTCAGCACATGCCCGTCACCCACCGCCAACGCATGGCGGCACAGCAGCGGCGAATCGGAATGCAAGGTCGGCAACGGCACGCCAAGATGGTATCGGCTCGACATGGGGCCGCCGGCACGCCACCCGCGGGGGTTGAGATTCATGAAATTCATGAGGCGGGATTCATGGTTCGGGGGCTGTTCACGCTCGCGTGGGCCAGCGAGCATGCGCCACGGGATGACGGTCATCCCCGCGAACGCCGGTCGGCGCTCGTGCCACTCACAGGAGCGTTTCCATGCAATGGACCACCCCCACCGCCACTGACTTTCGTTTCGGCTTCGAAATCACGATGTACGTGGCGGCTCGCTGAGCCTCGCTGCAACGATGAATCGGAGCCGCCGCGGCATCAACCGCGGCGGCTCCTGATCGCTGCCCGATGCGCATCACGATCCTGGGTTCGGCGGCGGGCGGCGGCTTCCCGCAGTGGAACTGCAATTGCCGCAACTGCGCCGGCGTGCGCAGCGGTGCGGTGCGCGCCAAGGCGCGCACCCAATCGTCGATCTTCGTTCAGGGCGAGCCCGGCGCCGACGGCGTGCTGTTCAACGCCTCGCCCGACATCCTGGAACAAATCCGTTCCCACCCTGCGCTGCAGCCCGGCCGCGCGTTGCGTGACACGGCGATTGCCGGCGTGGTGCTGATGGACGGCCAGGTCGATCATGTGACGGGCTTGTTCATGCTGCGCGAGCGCTCGAGCCCGGCGCCGAGCCGCCTCGAGGCGGGCGAGAGCCACCGGCTGTCGCCGCAAGCGACTGGGGGCCAACATCCCGACCCCCTGCCGCTGTGGTGCACTGACCCGGTGGAAGAAGACCTGACGCAGGGCAACCCGGTGCTGCGCGTGCTCGGCCACTATTGCGGCGTGCAGCGGCACCGCATCGCGCTCGACGGTTCATCCTTCGCCGTTCCGGGCGCGCCCGGTTTGAGCTTTCGCGCCATCGCCTTGTCGAGCAAGGCGGCGCCCTACTCGCCGCACCGCGACGCGCCCGTGCCGGGCGACAACATCGGCATGCTGATCGGCGATCCGCAGAGCAGCCGCAGCGCGTTTTACGCGCCGGGCCTTGGCGAAATTACGCCGGCGCTGTTCGACCTGATGTGCAGCACCGACGCGGTGCTGGTCGACGGCACGTTCTGGAGCGACGATGAAATGCCGCGCCTGGGGCTGTCTCGAAAAAGCGCGCGCGACATCGGGCATCTGCCTCAGTCGGGCCCGGGCGGAATGATGGAGTGGCTCGCCAGGCTGCCCACAACGACGCGGCGATTCCTGATCCACATCAACAACACCAACCCCATCCTCGACGAAGACTCGCCCGAGCGCGCGCTGCTCGCGCAGCACCGCATCGAAGTCTGCGAAGACCGAATGATCCTCGACGTCTGATCTGACCGCACCATGGCCGACCCTGCCGACCACCCGCCCCGCCACCCCGCCGACCCCGTCAGCGGTGCTGCCGCCCAAGGCGCCGCGTGGAGCCGCGGCGAGTTCGAAGCCAAGCTGCGCGAGCGTGGCCGCGCGTACCACATCCACCACCCGTTCAACGTGATGCTCAACTCCGGCCGCGCCACACCCGAGCAGATTCGCGGTTGGGTGGCGAACCGGTTCTACTACCAGATCGCGATTCCGACCAAAGACGCCGCCGTGCTCTCCAACTGCCCCGACCGCGAGGTGCGGCGCGGCTGGGTGCAGCGCATCCTCGACCACGACGGTTTCGAACTTTCCGGCCCGAACGGCGTGGTTCGCGACGAAGGCGGAATCGAGGCGTGGCTGCGCCTGGCGATGGCCGTCGGTCTGAGCCGCGAAGAAGTGCTGGACCAGCGCCACGTGATTCCGGCGCTGCGTTTTGCCGTCGACGCCTACGTCAACTTCGCGCGCCGCGCGCCTTGGCAAGAGGCCGTGTGTTCGTCGCTGACCGAACTCTTTGCCCCCGAAATCCACAAGCAGCGCCTGGCGACCTGGCCTGAACATTACCAATGGATCGACCCCGTTGGCCTGGCCTACTTCCGCAACCGCGTCAGCCAGGCGCGGCGCGACGTCGAGCAAGGCCTGTCGATCACGCTCGATCACTTCACGACGCGCGGCGCACAGCAGCGCGCGTTGGAGGTGCTGCAGTTCAAGCTCGACATCCTGTGGGCGATGAACGACGCGATGGCCTTGAAGTACGGTGTGACGGGGGCGACATCTTGACCGCTTTGAGCAGCTTTGGCACTTTTAGCACCTTGAGCAGCGCCACCCAGCCGCGCATCGGCGCGGGTTTTCGTCTGCAGTGGGAGCCGGCGCAGAACTGCCACGTGCTGCTCTATCCCGAGGGCATGGTCAAGTTGAACGGCAGTGCCGGCGAGATCCTGAAACGTTGCGATGGGCAGCGCAGCGTCGGCGACATCGTCACCGACCTCGAACGGAGCTTTAATGCGCAAGGCCTGCACGGCGAGGTGCTCGCCTTCGTCGAGATGGCCAGCAAGCAACGTTGGCTCGCCTGGGCCTGAAGCCATGGTCACCGTGACTGCCGGCGCCCGGACCGCCACCACGCCCGCCACCACGCCCACCGCCACCACCACCACGACCGCCACGCAGCCCGCCGCACCCCCATCGCACACGCCCGGGCCACCGCTGTGGCTGCTTGCCGAGCTCACCTACCGCTGTCCGCTGCACTGCGTGTTCTGCTACAACCCGATCGACTTTGCCGAGCAGTCGAGCGAAATCGCGACCGAAGACTGGCTGCGCGTGTTGCGCCAGGGTCGCGCGCTCGGCGCGGTGCAGCTCGGTCTGTCGGGCGGCGAGCCGTTGCTGCGCGACGACTTGGAGGTCATCGTCGCCGAGGCGCACCACCTGGGTTACTACACGAACCTGCTGACCTCAGGCGTGGGCCTGACGCGCGAGCGCGCCGCTGCGCTCTAGGCCGCCGGCCTGGTCCATGTGCTGCTGTCGTTCCAGGATTCGACGCGCGAGATGAACGACTTCCTCTCGCACACCAAGACCTTCGAGCTGAAGAACCGGGTCGCCGCGATCATCAAGGAGCAGGGCTGGCCGATGGTCCTGAACGTGGTGATCCATCGCTACAACATCGATCACATCGACCGCATCATTGCCATGGCCGCCGAGTTCGGCGCCGAGTACATCGAGCTCGCCAACACCCAGTACTACTCCTGGGCCTTCCAGAACCGCGACCAGTTGCTGCCCACGCACGCTCAACTGACGAATGCCGAGGCCGTAACCGACGCCTGGCGCGCGAAGCTCGGAGATTCGATGCGCATCTTCTTCGTCGCGCCCGACTACCATGAAGGCAAGGCGAAAAAGTGCGTGAACGGCTGGGGCAGCATGTTCCTGACCGTCGCGCCCGACGGCACCGCCTTGCCTTGCCACACGGCGAAGATGCTGCCGGGCCTGAGCTTCCCCAACGTGCGCGAGCACTCGCTGCGCGACATCTGGTTTGACTCGGAAGGCTTCAACCGCTATCGCGGCACCGGCTGGATGAAAGAGCCTTGCGCGAGCTGCGAACACCGCGAAGAAGACCTGGGCGGCTGCCGCTGCCAGGCCTACCTGATCGCGAACGATCCGCAAGCCGCGGACCCGG
>JANOLA010000695.1:0-5721 GCA_031419535.1 Burkholderiales bacterium
AGCAGCGCAGGACTGAGGTCGGCGCGCGTCAGCGCGCTTCCAAAACTGACTCGCCGCGCCTGTCTGAGCGTAGTGAGCGCAGCGAACGAAGCGAGTTCGCGGCGCGACCTCAGGCCGAGCAGCACAGTGCAGTCGGCGCGCAGCGCCGACCGCCCCAGCATGAGCCCCCACCGGGTGCCGTCTGCCGCGCCGCACGGACCTCCGCAGCGGAGTCAGTGTCATGTTGATCAAAGGCGCCGAACACCTGTGGACCGGGCTGCGGGGCGACGCCATGCGTGCCAAGGCGGGCACCGATTTGCGTGTGCGTGATGGTTTGATCGCGTCCATCGGCACGCTGACGCCCGAACCCGGCGAGCGTGTGCTTGACGCCAGTGGCTGCGTCATTTATCCCGGCTGGATCAACACGCACCACCATCTGTTCCAGAGCCTGCTCAAGGGCATACCGTCGGGCATCAACCTCGCGCTTGTGCCTTGGCTCGCCGCCGTGCCCGTGCCTTACCGACGCCACTTCGACCGTGAAGAGGCATTGCGCCTGGCGGCGCGCGTGGGACTTGTGGAGTTGATGTTGTCGGGCTGCACCACTGTGGCCGACCACCAGTACCACTACTACCCCGGCATGCCGTTCGATGCCTCCGCCGCCGTGTTCGACGAAGCGCAGAAGCTGGGGGTGCGCTTCGTGCTGTGCCGCGGCGGGCAGACGCAGGCACGTGCGATGACCGACCAGGCCGCGCCGCCTCAGGTGGCGCCCGAGACGCTGGAGAATTTTCTCGCGTCGGTCGAATCCGACGTGCGGCGCTTTCACGACCCCTCGCCATTCGCGATGCGCCGCGTCGTCTCTGCGATCACCACGCCGAACTGGAGCTGCCGCGCCGACCAGCTCAAACCGATGGCGCGCGAAGCGCGGCGCCTTGGCATTCGCCTGCACAGCCACCTGAGCGAAACCCATGACTACGTGCGCTGGGCGCGCGAGGTTCATAACTGCACGCCGATGCAGTTCGTGCAGGACCACGAGTGGGTGGGCGCGGACGTCTGGTTCGCGCACATGGTGCACCTGGACGATGGCGACTTGAAAATCTGTGCCGACACCGGCACCGGCATCGCCCACTGCCCGCAAAGCAACGCGCGGCTCGGCTCGGGCATCGCGCGCATTCCCGAGGCACTGGCGCTCGGCGTGCCGGTGTCGCTCGCGGTGGACGGCGCGGCGTCGAACGAAGCAGCCGACATGGCAAGCGAAGCGCATGCGGCCTGGCTCGTGCACCGCGCCGACCCGCGCGCCGGCCCCGGGCACCGAGCCGCACCGCTGCCAGGAACGCATGGCGCGCAACCGGGCGGCCACGCGGCGGCGATGACGGTGGAAGACGTGGTGCACATCGGCACCGCGGGCGGCGCGCAGGTGCTGGGTTTGCCCGGCGTGGGCACGCTGCAGGTGGGCCAGGCAGCGGACATCGCTGTCTATGCCCTCGACCAGCCGCGCCACTTTGGCCTGCATGACACGGCCCTCGCCCCGGTGGCCAGCGGCGGCAGGCCGACATTGCGAGCGCTGCTCGTGCACGGCCGCAGCGTCGTCGAGAACGATGCGATTGCGGGTCTCGACATGGCCGAGCTGCGCCGCGACGCGCGCGCCTTCGTCGACATGATCCGCGAGGCTTGAGCGGCTGAGTTCGGCCGCTTCGCTCGGCGCAGAATCGCGCTTCCTGAACCCATCGCCACCCACCGCGTCCAACGCCACGATGTTCGACCCCGCCACCGTCGCCCGCCAGACCGCCGAGCTCGCGCGGCGTTTGAACGCCATCGAGTGGATCACCGACTCGCGCGTCGAGCGCCTGAGCCAGGACTTCTACTGGTTCAGCCCGGTGCTGAAACGCCAGTTGAGCGAGTTGCGCGCGCACGCCGTCGCGCGGCCGAAGACCGAGGAAGAAATCCGCGCCGTCGTCGCCGGTTGTGCCAGCGCACGCATTCCGATCACGGCGCGCGGCAGCGGCACCGGCAACTACGGGCAGTGCATGCCGCTGCACGGCGGCGTGATCCTGGATCTCTCGGCGTACAACAAGCTGCTCTGGGCGAAGGGCGGTGTGGGCCGAGCGCAGGCCGGCATCCGCATGATGGAGATGGACCGGCAGACCCAACAAGTCGGTCCAGTGGACAGTGCCGAGTCTGGGCTGGGGCGCGAGCCCGGCCTGGGCTGGGAACTGCGCTGCGTGCCCAGCACCTACCGCAGCGCGACGCTTGGCGGCCTGTACGGCGGTGGCTTCGGCGGCGTGGGCTCCATCAACTACGGGCCGCTCGCCTCCACCGGCAGCGTGCTCGGCGTGCGCGCGATGACGATCGAGCCCGAGCCCAAAGCCGTCGAGCTGCGCGCGCCCGAAGCACTGCTGCTGCACCATGTGTACGGCACGAACGGCCTGGTGCTCGAGCTCGAAGTCGCGCTCGCGCCGGCGTTTGCGTGGCTGGAGGCGATCGTCTGCTTCGACGGGTTCGACGCCGCCATCGAGTTCAGCGACGCGCTCGCATCTGCACCCGGCATCACGAAGAAGAGCGTCACGCTGCTCGCAGCGCCGATCCCGGACCTGCTGCTCGCCGCGGTGCCGCTGCTCGCCGGCTCGATGGTCGCGGCCAGCCACGCCGTGTTCGTGCTCGTCGCCGAATTCGCCGAGGCGCCGTTTCAGCAACTCGTGCGCGAATTTCGCGGCGATGCCAGCTACCGCAAGAGCGCGGCCGAAGTGCGCAAGAGCAACCGCACGATCGTCGAGTACACCTGGAACCACACCACGCTACACGCGATGAAGGCCGACAAGAGCCTCACCTACATCCAGAGCGGCTTCCCGGCCGGCCCCCACGTGCGGCAGGCGAAAGACCTGCGGCGATTGCTCGGCGACGAGATGCACACGCACCTGGAGTTCATTCGCACCAAGGAAGGCGCTATGACGTGCAGCGGCCTGCAACTGGTGCGCTACAGCAGCGACGAACGGCTGAATGAAGTGATGCAGATTCACCGCGACCACGGCGTCTACATCGCCAATCCACATGTCTACATCGTCGAAGACGGCAAGCAGGGCCAGGTGAACCCGGACGTGGTGGCGACCAAGATGCGCTTCGACCCGCAAGGACTGCTCAACCCCGGCAAGCTGCGTGGCTGGGAGGTGCGCGAGTCGATCATGGCCGACGTGGCTGCGGGCAAGGTGTCGCTGGCGACATTGCCGCGGTTTTGAGACGAGCACGCCCATGCTGACCAGCCGCCAGAAAGTCTTCCGCAAGTTCTGGCACGCCGTCGTGCCGCTCAGCGATTTGCAGCGCGGCGCGCCGCTGCCCTTCACCTTGCTCGGCGAGGCGATCGTGCTGTTCCTCGACGAACACGGCCAACCCGCCGCATTGAAAGACCGCTGCTGCCACCGCACCGCCAAACTCAGCAAGGGGCGCTGCGTGAACGGCGCGCTGCAATGCGGCTACCACGGCTGGACCTACAACGCGGAGGGCCGCGTGATCCGCATTCCGCAGTACGGGCCCGAGCGCGCAATTCCGGCCGAGTACGGCACACCTTCGTACCGCTGCGAGGCGCGCTACGGCTACGCCTGGGTGGCGCTCGAGGAGCCGATCGCGCCGGTCCCATCGATCCCGGAGTTTGAGGCCCCCGGCTGGCGCACCATCTTCCAGTTCTACGAACGCTGGGCGACGAGCCCGCTGCGCGTGCTGGAGAACAGCTTCGACAACGCGCATTTCAGCTTCGTGCACAAGGCCACCTTTGGCGTGGCAGACCAACCCAAGCCGAGCCGCTACGAGCTGATCGAGAACGGATCCGGCTTCCACGCCGAGACCGTGATCGCCGCGGCAAACCCGGTCGCATTTCAGCGCGTCAGCGGCAGCACCGAGCCGCTGACGCAGCGCCACATGCGCAACGCCTACTACCTGCCGTTCTCAAGGCGCCTGGACATCGAATACCCGAGCGGCATCCGCCACGTCATCGTCAACTGCTTCACGCCGATCGACGACAAGAACATTCAGCTCGTGCAATGGCTGTTCCGCAACGACACGGAAGCCGACTGCCCGGCGCAGCTGCTGATCGACTTCGACCACGTGATCACGCGCGAAGACAAAGACATGCTCGAAGCGACCGACCCCGACGCGCTGGTCGACACGCGCCGCCGTGGCGTGGAGTTCTCGATGGACAGCGACCGGCCGGGAATGTTGATTCGCAAGAAAC
The DNA here is from genome assembly GCA_031419535.1 of Burkholderiales bacterium. Classification (GTDB taxonomy): domain Bacteria; phylum Pseudomonadota; class Gammaproteobacteria; order Burkholderiales; family Burkholderiaceae_C; genus JAEMQF01. The sequence continues at coordinate 4,199 of JANOLA010000695.1, forward strand.
TGATGGAATTGCTGGCGGAGCATGGGGAGGTTGAGGTGCACGGCTGAGCAACCGTCGCCGGGCCGCCCCATGATGGTTGCTCGCCCCCGCGGGGGGCGGGCGCGAAGCGACCGGGGGCGAACACACAAGCGGCCCGTTACAGCCGGTGCGCACTGCGATGACAATACCCGCCGGGCAGCGCCGTCGGCGCCGCCGCCATCGGCCCAGGCGTGCCATGCGCGCCGTGTCATCCACAACCTCCGCACCCCATGGACTTGTCACGCTTCCCGCGCCGCTGCTACACGCAACACCCCACGCCCATTGAGCCCTTGCCGCGCTTTTCGGCTGCGCTTGCCGCCAGTTGCCCGGGTGGGCGCGGGCCGCAGGTGTGGATCAAGCGCGACGACATGCTGGGCCTGTTTCCCGGCGGCAACAAGACGCGCAAGCTCGAGTTCCTGGTCGCCGACGCGCTGGCGCAAGGCGCCGACACGCTGATCACCTGCGGCGCGCCGCAGTCGAACCATTGCCGCATCACGCTCGCCGCGGCGGTGAAGGAGGGGCTCAAGTGCCGCTTTGTCATCGAAGAGCGCATTGCCGGCACCTACAACCCGAAGGGCAGCGGCAACCACTTCATGTTTCGGCTGATGGGGGTGGAGGCGATCACTGTCGTGCCGGCCGGCACCGCCATGGGCGAGCAGATGCAGAAAGTGGCGGATGCGCTCGCACGCGAAGGACGCAAGGGCTACATCATCCCCGGCGGCGGGTCGAACGCGATCGGCGGTCTGGGCTATGTGGCCTGCGCGCAGGAGATGCAGCAGCAATGGTTCGAGCAGGGGCTGCGCTTCGATGTCGTCGTCGTCGGCTCGGGCAGCTCGGGCACGCACGGCGGCCTGCTCGCGGGGTTCTTGGGCAACCACATCGATGTGCCCATCACCGGCATCGGCGTCAGCCGCGACCCGGCCGACCAGGAGCCGCTCGTGCTTCAGGAAGCGCAGGCGGTGGTCGATCTGCTCGGCCTGAACATGAAAATCCGGCGCGAAACCGTCGTCAGCGTCGGCGGCTTCTGGCAGCCGAAGTATTCGTTGCCCAACGCCGGCATGGTGGAAGCCGTGCAGATGCTCGCGCGCACCGAGGCCATCCTGCTCGACCCGGTGTACACCGGCAAGGTGATGGCCGGGCTGATCGGCATGGCGCGCGCGGGTGCGCTCAAGCCCGAGCAGAAAGTGCTGTTCATGCACACCGGCGGGATGCCGGCGCTGCATGCGTATGAGAGCGTGGTGTTGGGCGACTGAAAAGCATCACCCGCCTTCCCTTCGAGGGCGGGCGCGCCGTGCCCGGCGTTATCGCATCAGGGCGAGCCAGGCGTTCCGCTTTCCAGATAGTCGCAGGCCAAATTCGCCAACGCCCGCACACCGAGCACCAGGCAGCGCTCGTCGACGAAGAACCGCGGCGAATGGTTCGGCGCGGCTGTCATCGGGTTCACGCCCGGGGGTACAACGCCGAGAAAGATGAACAGGCCCGGCGACACGCGCTGGAAAAACGAA
>JANOLA010000696.1:0-5554 GCA_031419535.1 Burkholderiales bacterium
TGCGCATCGACGCCGCAGCCTGCTGCCGGGGCCGCACATGGGGGTGGTGAAGCGCTTGACCGGGCGCAGCGAAACGCCGGTGTTGCTGCACGACGGCGGCGTGATCATTGGGTCGGCGCGCATCCTCGAGTGGTTGGAGCAACACTACGCCACGCTCGCGCTGCTGCCCGCCGATGCGGCGCAACGCAGCGAGGCGCTGCGCATCCAGAGCTGGTTCGACGACGACATCACGCCGCGCATGCGCCGCACCGTGCTCGACACACTCCTTCAACAACCGGGCATGTTCGCGCGCGTCTTCGCCGATGGCGCTCCGGCGTGGAAGCGCATCGCCTACGCCTGCATCGTGCCGCTGGCCGCGCCAATGGTGCGCAAGGGCAACGGCATCACTGGGCCGGATGCCGTGGAGGACGGGCACCGCGCCGCAGCGCAGGCGTTCGACTTCGTCGCCGAGCGCAGCGCCGCCACCGGTTATCTGTGCGGCGATTCATTCAGCATCGCCGACTTGACGGCAGCGTCAACCTTGGCCGTATTCGTCAAACCGGCCGATTCGCCCATGGCCAGCCCGCAACCGGTGGCCCGCGCCATGCAGGCCTTGATCGACCGCTACGCGAAACACCCGGGCGCCGCTTGGGTGCGCCGCATCTATGCGAAGCACCGCGCTTCGCGCAGCGATTTCGACGGCCCGAGCGCGGGTGCGACATGACCGATGCGCTGCAGATCGAACACCAGACGCTTCGCCTGAGCCGGCTGTCGATGCATGTCGCGACCGCCGGCGCCGGCACGCCGGTGCTGCTGCTGCACGGCTGGCCGCAGACCTGGCACGAGTGGCGCAAGCTGATGCCACTGCTCGCCCCCCAGTACCGCTTGATCGTTCCCGACCTGCCGGGCCTGGGCGACAGCTCGAGGCCGGCGCACGGCTACGACAAGAAGACGCTCGCACTCGACCTGGTTGAGCTGTGCGAGCAGTTGCAGCTCGGGCGCTTCCATCTCGTCGGCCACGACTGGGGCGGCCCCACCGCCTTCGCGCTGGCGCGCGCGCACACCGCGCAAGTGCGCACGCTGACGATCCTGGACGTGACGATTCCCGGCATCGGCCCCGACATGTCTCAGGGCGGAAAACGTTGGCACCACGCCTTCCACATGACGCCCGATTTGCCCGAAGCCCTGGTGCAGGGGCGCGAGCGCGAATACCTGAGCTGGTTCTACGAGGCATTCAGTTGGCAGCGCGGCGCGATCGCACCCGCCGACATCGACGAATACGTGCGCTGCTACAGCCAGTTAGGAGCCTTGCGCGCGGGCTTCGCCTACTACCGCAACATGCTCATCGATGCCGCCGACAACCGCGCATCGTTCGAAGCGGGATTTCGCCTGCCGATGCCGGTGCTCGCGCTCGGCGGCGCGCGCACTGAGGCGCGCGGACGCGGCGAAGAGCCGCTCGAATCGCTGCGCCTGCTTGGCGACAACGTGCAAGGCGGCGCGGTGCCCGACTGCGGGCATTTCATTCCAGAGGAGCAACCGGAGGTGCTCGCGCAGCACCTGCTGCGGTTCTTTGCCGCGGGCCATTAGGCCCGCGGACGTACGTCAGCGCAGCCTGCGCAGCGCGGCGTTCGCCGCGTTGACGTCGAACCCGGCCGGGTCGAACGGTCCGCCGCTCCACTGCCACATCGCGCCATGCTCGTCGTGGCTGGGGTCCGCGCGCTGACCTGCCAACGCATTGGCATAATCTGCCAGTCCTGATCCAGCGAGCCTGTTCTCGCACTTTCGGAGCAGACAACATGCCCACACGCAACGTCGTTCTGAGCGAGCATCAACACGAGCTGGTAGAGGCACTGGTGCAGTCCGGGCGCTACCAGAACGCCAGCGAGGTACTGCGAGAAGGACTGCGCCTCATCGAGGAACGCGAGCGTATTGAGGAAGCCAAGCTCAAGGCCCTTAGGCAAGCGGCCCGCCAGGGCTGGGCGGATGTCTCGGCGGGGCGGTACGCCGATGTCGCGGATGATCAGCTCGAGGACTTCATTGGGCAGTTGGGTCGTCGTGCCGCCCGGCAGGCCAAGACAGCGACCTGATGCTTCGAGGCTTCGATGCTTCGCTTTCGCCTGTCGGACGCCGCCCAGGCAGATGTCATCGACATCCTTGCCTGGACGCAGGCGCAATTCGGCGAGCCGGCGAGGCTGCGCTATGAGAGCCTGATCGTCGCGGCGCTTCGCGACGTGGCGACACAGCCAGACCGGCTGCGCATGCGCGGCCGCCGTGTGCGTGAGCATCTCGACGGCAGGGCGGGCGGGGATCCTCATCGAACAGGGTGTCGTGCAGAGCGCCCTGACGATGCAGCTGCACGCGTTCACGTTGTCCTTCATCTTTGCGTTGCTCTACCTGGCGCACCTGCGCCGCAGCGAGACGCATGAAGCGGCGCGGGCGCGCCTGGCCGCTGCGCAGGCCGGGCAGCGTCAGGCGCGGCGCGGTATCGTGCAGGCGCGCCTGCAGGAAGTGCAGGCGCGCATCGATCCGCGGCTGTTGTTCGAGATGCTCGACGCGGTACGCCGTTCGTACGAAATCGACGCGGTGCGCGCGCAGCAGCTGCTCGATGAACTGATCGCGTTCCTGCGCGCTGCGCTGCCGCGCCTTCGCGCGGCCTCGTCCAGCGTGCCGCGCGAAGCCGAGTTGGCGCGCGCCTATGCACGGCTGCACGAGCTGGCCGGCGCGAGCGGCGTCGTTATGACCCTCGACCTTCGCGCAGACGTGATGCACGCGCGCTTTCCGCCGGGCGTGCTGCTGCCGCTGCTGGACGACGCATTGCGCGCACGCGCCGGAGCGTGCGCGCTGAGCGCAATCCGCTCGGCCGGCGCTTGTCGTTTGGTGTTGACGCTGCCCGCCCGGCCGTCCGACGCCGCGCTGGCACGCGTGCGTTCGCTGCTGGCCGACGTCTACGCGGCGTCTGCCGAACTGACGGTCGATGGCATCGGCGCCGCTGTCAGCGTCACGGTGGGAGTGCCCTATGAACTCGCGTGACGCACCAGCCCACGCGGCTCGAACCGCCGTCCTCGCCGAGGATGAACCGCTGCTCGCCGACGAGCTGGCCGACCTGCTGCACACGCTGTGGCCACAACTGAAGATCGTCGCGCGTGCCGGCGACGGCGTGGCGGCGCTCAACGCCATCGAGGAGCATGCGCCCGACCTGGCGTTTCTCGACATCCATATGCCACTGCTCACCGGCATCGAGGTCGCGACCCAGATCGCGGGACGCTGCCACGTCGTTTTCATCACGTCGTACGACCAGCATGCACTTGAGGCCTTCGAGGCCGGGGCGATCGACTACGTGCTCAAGCCACCGACCGCAGCGCGGCTCTTGACCACGGTGCAACGCCTGAAGGCGCGCCTGCAGCAGCCGCCCGCCGATCTGCGCCGCGCACTCGGTGGGCTGGCTCCGAAAGCCCTGATGCCGCCGCGCTACCTGCAGTGGATCAACGCATCGCGCGGCGCCGCCGTGCGGTTGCTCACCGTCGAGGAGATCCTGTACTTCAAGTCCGACCTCAAGTACACGATGGTCGTCACCGCGGACGCCGAAGCGCTGATCAAGAAGACGATCAAGGACCTCACCGACGAACTCGATCCGACGATGTTCTGGCAGGTGCATCGCTCGACGGTGGTCAACGTCTATGCGATCGACAGCGTGATGCGCGACGACCGCGGCAACCTGAACCTGCGGTTGAAGAACCGCCCCGAATCGCTGGCGGTCAGCGAGGCCTACCACCACCTGTTTCGCCAGATGTGAAACCACAACACGATTGGAAGCAGCCATGACAGGAACGAACCGCAATTGCAAGGCGTCATTGACCCGGCGCCAGACGATGGCGTTGCTCGCAGCCTTCGGCGTCACGCCGGAAGCGCTGGCGCAGGACGCACCGACGACCGACCCGCGTTCCTATCGCGTGGTGCTCGAGAACGACCGGGTTCGCGTGCTCGAGTACAAGAGCCGGCCGGGGCTCGGTGTGTGCGGCCAAGGCATGCACTACCACCCCGCCCATGTCACCGTCTCGCTCACCGGCGCCAAGCTCAAGAAAACCGAACACGGCAAGGTCACATTCCCCGAGGTCCCGCCAGGGCACGTGTTCTTCGCCGACGCCGAAACGCACTCGGCGGAGGTCATCGGCGGCCCCGGCACGCGCACCTACATCATCGAGTTGAAGGGCAAGGACTGGAAGCCGAGCACCGGTTGAGCAGTCCGCTTGGGTCTGGTCAGCGACGCGGCTGCAGGTAGTTCTGCAAGACGTAGTCGCCGACCTTCACACCCAGCGCGTTGCCGACTTCATTGCTGTTGCGGAAGTGCACGCCGCCCCAGATTCGCGCCATCGCCACTTCATCTTCGAGCTGCTGAATGCTCGTGTACTTGCGCACCACCCCGGGCATCGCCGCATAGGTCAGCGTGAATTCAGGGACCGTGCCGCTGCCGAAGGCGGACTTCAGCACCGCACCCCCCGCACCGTCCAGGACGCAATGCGCGCAGGGATATTCGGGGTGCAGTGGCGTCTCGATCAGCGGCGTCCAGCCGGCGTCGCGCTCGGTGGCGTCGTTGCCGTCGCGGTCGCCATTGCGAATCGCGGTGATCGGGCGCCACAAGCCGTGTTCGTATTTGGCTTCGTAAACTGCCAGGAGGGCGTCGTGCAAGGCCAGGTTGAGTTGCGCAAACAGCCTGGCGCTTTCGGCCAGCGGCAGCGGTTTGCTGGTGATCAGGCCGCGCGCCGCCTGGTTCCACGCCGTGACGCCGCTGCTGACCCAGAACTTTCCGGTCTCGGCTTGCCAATCGGTTCGCTTGAGGCTCTTCGCCGAGCCCAGCGCCATGGTTTCGTTGTAGTCGCGCGCATAGATCGCGCTGTTCAGGGCAGGCGGCGGGCCGGGCCGGAACTGCGCCGCGCTGCGCAATGCAAAGGGCTTGACCGCTCCGGCCCACGGCATGATCGGCTGTGCCGTGATCACATAGACGCCCGGTGCGGTGTTGGGCCGGTAGGTGTTGGCGCCGATCGCGCCGTCACCCGCACGCATTTGCACCAGCGCCAGCGCGGCCTTGTCGCCGACGGCCACGCCGGCGGCCTTGGTGGCACCTTCGGCAACCTTGGACACCGCGGCATCGAAGGCGGCATCGAACATCGCTGCGTGCATGATCGAAAGGGTGCGAGCTGCCGGATAGCCGCCCGACACTTTTTCAGCGTCCATCACGGCCGCGGCCTTCTCGTTCCAGTCGGTGACGATGTCGGCCCGGTCGTTGACGATCCCCCGCTGGTCCGCGAGGCGATGGCCCAGCTTGTCACGCAGCTGCGTGGCACGGTCGAGGTGCTGCAGGCACAGGACTGTCTCAGCGCGCTGGCCACGGCGCGCGACCACCCCGATCTCGACCTCGTGCTGCTCGACTTGAACCTGCCGGGCCTGCGCGGCATTGCGGCGCTGACGCGCTTTCGCAGCGAGCACCCGACCACACCCGTCGTCGTCGTGTCGAGCTTTCGCGACCGCGACACCGTGAGCGAAGTGATGAAGCGCGGCGCCGTGGGTTTCATTCCCA
>JANOLA010000697.1:0-1924 GCA_031419535.1 Burkholderiales bacterium
CAACCTGCGCTGCGAATCGTGCGCGGTGCTGGGGCCCGCCGGGCGCGTGTTCTTTGTGTCGCAGGGCTCGGTGGATGTGTGGACGAGCGGTGCATCGCGCCGGCCGGTGATGCCGCAAACCTATCCGCCGTTGTCGCCGCCGGCCGCGGCGCCGTTGTCAGCGGTGTTTCGCATTCCGCTGGATGGCGCGGCGCCCAGTGCGATCAAGACGGCGGGTGTTCCGATCGACCAGATGTCGTTCCTGGAAGACGAGCGCGGCCACCTGAACGTGCTGGTGCGCGAAGCCGGCGCGGGCGAGGGCATGTGGGGCGGCGAGTCCACGCGCGGCGGCCTGGCGCTGTTGCGCGTGCCGCTCGCGGCCTTCGGCGATGGCCGCGGCGCGGCGCAGCGCGAGCACTACCGCGCGTTGCCGGCGGTTCGCGGCCACGCGTTGCACAACCGCTTCGTCGGCGACTGGCTGGTGTGGGGCGGTGGATTGAGCGGCAGGCGCAGCGAGGTGCCGCTGCATGAATCGCCATTCGACAGGCCGCTTCAGCGCGAAGTGGCCAACGCCTGGGCGCTGCGCTTCGCCGACAGCCACGCGCCGCGGCCGCTGCACCCCAGCCACGCGGTGGAGCGCATCGAGGCGATGGGCAGCGACGCGGTACTGGTGGGCAATGCCGGCGCCGACCTGCACTTCAGCAGCGTGCGCCTGCGCGCCGATGGCGCGAGCCTTGCCGCGCGCCACGTGCAAGGCAACGCGAGCCAAGGTGAAACGCGCACGCACGGATTCTTCTACCGCGCCACCAGCCGTGACGAAGGTCTGCTCGGCCTGCCGGTGCTCGGCGGCGCGGGTTCGCGGCGCCACGGTGTGTATGCGGGCGGGCAGGGTGCGGCGTCGGTGGTGTACCTGCGCCAGCGCGATCTGGCGTTCACCGCCTTGGGCGAACTGCATGCGCGCGGCGGCCCGGCCGTCGACGACCAATGCAAGGCCTCATGTGTCGACTGGTACGGCAACGCGCGCCCGATCTTCATGGGCGAACGCATCTTTGCCTTGCTCGGCTACGAACTCGTCGAAGGCGCGTTGACGGCGCAGGTGACCCACAACAACGCGGGCGAGCGCATCGACGAGCGGCGCCGCGTCAGCTTCGCGCCCTACGCGGCGATGGCGCCGGTGCGGGAAGGGCGCTACTCGCCGTTCACCAACTGAGACCGATCGACTGGTAGTCGCGCGTCAACTGACCGCCCGGTGGCCGTCAATTAACCGCTCGGCGGTGCGCGCGGTGCGCATTCACGTGCCGCAGCCGCATCCTTGCCGCGCATCAGCGTGGCACAGCCGCTCCCTCGCCGCGCATGCGCGCCAGCATGAACGCCGCGGCCTGCGTGATGTGCTGGCGCGCCAGCGTCTCGGCGCGCGCCGCTTTGCCGGCGGCGATGGCGTCGAGAATTTGCTCGTGCTGGTCCCAGATGTCGCGCGGCGTTTCGTCGCGAATCAGCACCTCGCCCATCACGCGCTGCGTGTTCGTCCAGTGCGTCGCCATCGCCGGCGCGACGAGCGGGTTGCCCGACAGGCCGTAGATGAACTCGTGGAACTTCATGTCGGCGGCCACCATGCGGGCCACCGAAGCGCTGGCCACCGCCTTGCGGCCGGCGTCGATCAGCGCCGGGCCGAGCTTGGCCGCGCGTTCGGCGTTGTGCTCGGCGGCCAGGCGGCACGCCAGGCCTTCGATCACGGCGCGCATGTCGTACATGTGCTTCACCTGATCGGGCTCCAGCGGCGAGACCGCCAGGCCGCGGCCGGGTGCGTCGCGCAGCACGCCGAGGTTGCGCAGCAGCATCAGCGCCTGCTGCACCGGCTGGCGCGAGACGCCGAGCGTCCTGGCGATCTGCTCCTGGATGATGCGTTCGCCAGCGCCCAGTTGACCCGAGGCAATCTCGCCCAGGA
>JANOLA010000698.1:0-1636 GCA_031419535.1 Burkholderiales bacterium
TGGCAGGACGGGCCGCTGACCCGCGCGGTGCGCGAAGGCGCCATCTGCTACCTCGACGAGGTGGTCGAGGCGCGCAAGGACACCACCGTGATCCTGCACCCGCTCACCGACGATCGGCGCGAACTGCCGATCGAAAAGACCGGCGAAGTTCTCGCCGCGCCACCGGGCTTCATGCTGGTCGCATCCTACAACCCCGGCTACCAGCATGTCTTCAAGAACTTGAAGCCGAGCACGCGGCAACGCTTCGTCGCGCTGACGTTCGAGCATCCCGGCGCCGACCTCGAGGCACGCATCATCGTGCAGGAGTCCGGCCTCGACGAGGCCCGTGCTCAGCGTCTGGTCGAACTGGGCCGCCGCTTGCGAAGCGTTGTCGGCCACGACCTGGAAGAGATCGCATCGACGCGCCTGCTGGTGCACGCGGCGCAACTCATGGGCGACGGCCTGAGCCCGCTCGAGGCTTGCCGCGTGGCGCTCGTCGAGCCGCTCTCCGACGACCCGGCGATCCGCGAAGGGCTGCACGAAACCGCGCGCGCCTACTTCAGCGGCTGAGGGAGTGGCAAGCGGCGTGCTGGCAGGCTGGGCAGGCGTCCTGTGGTACGGCGGCCAGATCGCGCTCGCGGGCCGCATCCGCCATCCCGATGCGCGCGTGACGATGGATCAACTGCGGCGCGCACTGGACCTGCACTACCACGGCCTGGGTGGCGCACTCGAGCGGCGCACCGTCGGCGATGCTGGAGTGCAGCGCGGCAGCCGGCTCGCTGCCCTGTTCTCCCGCGGCGTGCACGATCTGATGGCGTGGCTCGACCCGCAGCAACTCCACCTGCCGCGCTCGATCGACCGCTACCCGACGCCCACGTTGAACCGCGAGCTGTTTTTCTGGCTCGCCGCCTTCATGGCGGAAGATCGCCCGCTGCCCGACACGGCTGCGCTGCCGGCGGGCGTGCGCCACCTGCTGCGCGGCGTGGCCACGAGCGCGCGTGTGGTGCGCGCCTTTCCGGCGCTCGGCGAGCGCTACGCGCGCCTGTGCGCGGCCGAACTCGCGCAGCGTGCCCACGTGCTGCCCAGTTGGGACGGCACGCACCCGGCGTGTCGGGTCGAGGAGGCGATCCGGCGCGCACTGGGCAGCACGAAGCCGCTGCCCGACGTCTGGCTGGCCGACGCGCTGGCCGCAGCGCGTGAAGGCGCGACTATCCCCAGACTTGGATTGCCGCGACTTGGCGTGGTCCTGCCGTACTCGCCGGTCGCTCTGTGGGGCCAGCCACCGGCAGGCACGTCGGGACTGCGCCTGTTCTTGTTCAAGCGTCGTCTGCGGCCCCGCGCCCAGGGAAAGAGTGCAGACCTCGCGCAAGCGGGCTCCGATGCGTCGCAGTCCGGTCCGACGGCTGAAGATGCCCCAGCGCGCGGCACGTTCACCTACCCCGAGTGGTGGGACGATGCCCGGGCCTACCGCGCCCACTGGTGCGTGGTGAGCGAAGACGTGCCCACGCCCCATGGCGGCGCCAGCTTCGACGCGCCATCGCGTCTGCTCGCGCAGCAGGTTAGACGCCAGTTCGAGGCGGTGCGCCAGCGGCCCGGATGGACACGCAGGCTCGAAAGCGGCGACGAGCTGGACATTGACGCCTGCGTGCAATCGATC
>JANOLA010000699.1:0-5225 GCA_031419535.1 Burkholderiales bacterium
GCCGGTCAACACCATGTGCCTGCAATGGCAGAGCGACCTGACCGAGGCCGCGGCCCAGGTGCGCAAGGACAGTGACGCGATTCGGGGCATCGTGCTGGCCTCGGCCAAGCACACTTTCTTCGCCGGTGCCGACCTGAAGGCGGTGATGCGCCTGACGCCCGCGGACGCGGCGCAGTCCTACGCCGGTGTGGAACTCGTGAAGAAGAACTTCCGCTCCCTTGAGTCCCTGGGCAAGCCGGTCGTCAGTTGCCTGAACGGCACCGCGCTGGGGGGCGGCTGGGAGCTGGCGCTGGTGGGCCACCACCGCATCGCCGTCGACGACGCCAAGATCCAGTTCGGCATGCCCGAGGTGACTCTGGGCCTTTTGCCCGGTGCCTCGGGCGTGACCAAGATGACACGCCACCTGGGCCTGCTGGGCGCCCAGCCCTACCTCGTCGAAGGCAAGTTGTTCGGGCCGAAAGAGGCGCTCGAGATCGGCGTCGTGCATGAACTGGTGAGCGATGCTGCCCAACTGCGCCCGGCGGCGCTGGCGTGGATCGAAGCGCACAAGAGCGACCCGGGCGCCGCGGTGCAGCCGTGGGACGCGAAGGACTACCGCATGCCCGGCGGAACGGCGAGCAACCCGAAGATCGCGCCGCTGCTCGCGGCCGCACCGGCGATGCTGCGCAAGCAGACGCGTGGCATGTACCCGGCTCCCGAAGCCGCGCTGGCGTGCATGGTCGAGGGTTCGCTCGTCGACTTCGAAACCGCGCTGCGCGTGGAGAGCCGCTACCTCGCCAAGCTGGCCGTCGGGCCCAACGCGAAGGCGATGATCAACACCTTCTTCTTCAACCTGAACGCGATCAAGAGCGGCCAGTCGCGGCCCGGCAAAGCGCCGCGCTACAAGCCCGCGCGCGTGGGGCTGCTTGGCGCCGGCATGATGGGCGCGGGCATCGCCTTTGCGCAGGCGAGCCGCGGGATCGCGACCGTGCTGAAGGATGTGTCGCTGGACAAGGCGCAGACCGGCAAGGCCTACAGCACCAAGGTCACGCAGCCGCGCGTCGAGAAAGGCCGCATGAGCGTGGCGGAGCAGGCGGCGCTGCTCGCGCGCATCACGCCCACCGAAAAGGCGGCCGACCTGCAGGGCTGCGACCTGATCATCGAGGCCGTGTTCGAGAACCGCGAGCTCAAGGCCAAGGTCACAAAGGAGGCCGAGCCGATGCTCGCACCGGGCGGCTTCTTCGCGAGCAACACGTCGACGCTGCCGATCACCGGCCTGGCGCAAGCCTCGGCCAAGCCCGACAAGTTCATCGGCATCCATTTCTTCAGCCCGGTCGACAAGATGCAGCTCGTCGAGATCATCCGCGGCAAGGCCACCGACGACGAAACCGTGGCGCGCGCCTTCGACTACGTGCAGGCGCTGGGCAAGATCCCGATCGTCGTGAACGACTCGCGCGGTTTCTTCACGAGCCGCGTTTTCGGCAGCTTCGTGATGGAGGGCGCGGCGATGCTCGGCGAAGGCGTTCCCGCGCCGGTGATCGAACAGGCAGGCCTGCAAATCGGCATGCCGGTCGGGCCGCTGGCGGTGATGGACGAGACCTCGCTCGCGCTCAGCGTGCATGTGCTCGACCAGACGCGCGCCGACTTCGCGGCCGAAGGCAAGGGCTACGTCGCCAAGCCCGGCGAGCTGCTGGTGGAGCGCATGGTCAAGGAATACAAGCGCGGCGGGCGCGCGGCGGGTGGCGGTTTCTACGACTATCCGGCGGGCGGCAAGAAGCAACTGTGGAACCAGCTGCAGCCGCTGTTCGAAAAAGCCGCGCCGTCCACCGGCTGGGACATCAACACCGTGAAGGAGCGGCTGCTCTATCGGCAGTCGGTGGAAACGGCGCGCTGCCTGAGCGAAAACGTGTTGACGAGCGTGGCCGAAGCGAACGTCGGCTCGATCTTTGGCATCGGCTTCCCGGCGTGGACCGGCGGGGCGATGCAGTTCATCTACGGCATGGGAATCGATGCGTTCGAGAAACGCTGCGCGCAGCTCGCCGCGAAATATGGCGAAGGATTCGCGCTGAGCGACGCGGTGAAAGAGACGATCCGCAAGTTCGAGCCGCGCTGGTAGTCGACACCACGCAGGCGACAAGCGCGCCGCGCGGCGTGAGCGCCCGCTCAACGCCGCATCAACATTCCCAGCAGATCGGCCACGTTGCCCAAGCCGCCCTGGGGCAGCTGGCCCTGGGGCCTGAGCTTGTCGACCACGTCAGGCAGAAGTTGCGAGAGCTGCGACGCCGCGGCGCCCGTCGGCAATCCGAACTGGCGGGCGAGGTTGGCCAGCGTGTCGGAGCCGAGAAGGTTCTGCACCTGGTCGGCCGAGATCGGCAAATTCTTGCCGGTCCATCAAGCGGGTCTATCCCGGCCCGTAGTAGCCGGCCACCATGCGGTCCGGCAGCTGCACATGCGGGTGGCTGCACAACGCGCCCAGCGTCACCGCGCCGCTCAGGCGGTGCAGGTCGTAATGGCAGACGATGGTGACGAGCGGGTAGCGCAGCAGCAACTCATTCAGCCGCGCTTCGTAGTCGATCATCTCCTCGACGCCGGGCGCGCCTGACAGGCACCACGTCATCTCGCCGGAGATCAGCATCGTCTCGTGGCCGGCGGCGCGCCGGTCGAGGATCGCTGCCTCCATGAAGTCGATCATGCGTTCCGCGGCGAAGCTGCCGCTGCGCAGGTAGGCCTCGGCCGGGACCAACAGGCGCAGCAGGCCGCCGGCCGTCATTTGATCGGGGTCCAGCCCATCCGCGCACAGGCGCATCAGCACGTCGGCGCGCGACTGTTCTTCGTGCACATAAAGAATCGGCTGCTGCCGCTGGGCATGTTGCAGCACGTAGGGGCGAAACAGGCGCCACAGCTCGTCGCGGTCGTGAAAGTGCAGCGACACATGGCGCGGCACACCGCGCAGCGCGGCTTGTTCGAGTGTCTCGAGTGCCGCGGCGGCGGGGCCAATGGCGGCCGGCGCCGCGACGCTGTTTGGGTCGAGCAGGGCGTCGAGGTCTTCCAGGCGAAAACGCCGCTCGCGCCGCGCTCCGACGCGCGTGCAAGGCAGCGTTCCGAGTTGCGTCCAGCGCCGCAGCGACGTCTTGCTGACGCTCAGGTAGCGCGCCGCCTCGTCGATCGTGAGCAATCCAGTCATTCCCATGTGTCTTGGCTTCTTGACGCTGCGGTTTGGGGCGCGCCACCTCTCGGTGACAAGCCGGCGGCCCGCATTCTCGTTGATGCACTGCACCATCGATTCGCGGCGCATCGGTGTTTACCCAGGATAGCGGGCAAATCTCTTGACGTCGAGTAGAGCTTGGCCTAATACTGCACAAGTTAGCTCAACACGACATTCGTGCACGGCTATCGTCTCCTGAAACAGTCTGGCTAATTTTGGTTAACCCGTGCCCGCGTCCCAAGACGCGGCGCGCCAACGAGGAGTGCATGCATGAAGATCGGCAACCAGGAAGTCACCATCCCGACCAGCATGGTCGGCAACTACCCCAATCCGCGCTGGTGGGACGCCACATTCGCGCGCCACTTCACCGGCGATCAGCAGCCGCCCGATTCGATGTGGCAAGAGGCGCTCGACGACGCGATGTCGGCGCTCGTCGCGGATCAGGAAGCCGCCGGCCTGGACATCATCACCGACGGCCGCCTGCACGGCGACAACTACGCCGATCAGGCGGTCTACTACTACCTGAAGCGCCTGGGCTACGACCTGAAAGGCGGGCACCTCGGCTTCCCGATCTACAGCCGCCTGCACGCCGGCACGATCACGCAGAAGATCAAGCGCCACGGCGCGATGATGGTCGAGCAGGCGAAGGCTTTGCGCCGCGCGACGAAGAAGCCGATCAAGGTGCAGTACACCGGCATCCAGGTGCTGGCGCAGTGCACGAACGACCTGTTCTACAAAACGAGTCGCGAGCGTGCGCTGGACATCGCGAGCGCGATCAATGAAGACCTGAAGGAAATCGAAGCCATCGGCGCCGAGTTCGTGCAGCTCGACGAATTCACCTGGCCGTACTTCTTCGAAGACTATGCGATCGAGGCTTTCAACACCGCGGTCGCTGGCCTGACGAAGACCAAAGTCATCGTCCACGTGTGCTGGGGCAACTGGGGCGGCACGCCGGCCTACTTCCCGGATGACACGGCGAAGTCGGGCGAGATCTTCGACCTGACCAAACGCAAAGGCGACGCACCCGCCGCCACCGCGACGATCATCCCGAAGGCCTATGAGGCGAAGTTCAGCGTGCTCAACCTCGAGAACTGCGGGCGCCGCTCGGATGACTTGTCGGGCCTGGAAGTCATCAAGAAGCATCCGCTGCCGGCGAACGTCGACTTCTGGGCCGGCGTGATCGACGTGAAGAGCACGATCACGGAAACCGCGGACCAGGTGGCCGGGCGCATCCGCAAGCTGCTCGAATACATCCCGGCGGACCGCCTGGGTGTCACCACGGACTGCGGCTTGATCCTGTTGCAACGCTACATTGCCAAAGACAAACTGCACGCGATGGTGGAAGGCACGAAACTCGTGCGTGCGTCGCTGAAGTAAACGGCAACGCGAGCGTTGGCAATGTCGCCCGGTGTACCCGCTGCGGGTGCGCCGGGCCCCCCACCCAGGGCGAACCGTCATGCCTGTCTATACCGTGCAATGCCCCGACTGCGAGCATCAGTTTCGCAGCCTGATCCTGGCCGGAACGCTTCCGCCCGAGGTGTGGTTCTGCTCCAAATGCGGCGGCGAGCGTGCCGTGCCCAAACTCGGCGCGCCGCTGGAGGAACACCCCTGGGAGCGCGAGCGCTCCGCCACGGGCGGGCATGGTTATGCGTGCCTGTGCTGCGCCGGTTGAGACTCAAGATTCGCGAAGGCCCACAGCGATGAGCACGAACCCCGCAGGCACGAGATCGGCGCAACCGATGGCGCGCGACGCCGCGCTGAAACTCCATGGCGAGATGGTGTTCATCCGCCGCTACCTCGAAAAGGTCGATTCACTGTACCGCCAGGGCATGGTGCGCGGGCCTGCGCACCTGGGCCTGGGGCAGGAGGCGATTGCGGTCGGCGCCGCCGCCGTGTTGCGGCCGGGCGATCACTCGATCGGCACCTACCGCGGCCACGCCCACGCGCTGGCGCGCGGCGCCGACCCAGAGGCGGTGCTGCGCGAGCTGCTTGGCCGCAGCGGCGGCATCTGCGCCGGCAAGGGCGGCTCGATGCACATCAC
>JANOLA010000700.1:0-2352 GCA_031419535.1 Burkholderiales bacterium
CGACGAACAGCACGCTGACCTGGCGCAGTTGCTGCGCGGCGGGTTCGTCGAGCAGCGTCGCCAGGCGTTCTCGAAGGGGGCGCAGCGCGAGCTCGACCATGTCATCCCCGAGCGTGCCGCGCTGCGCTTCGAGTGCGGCAATGGTCTGGCGAAGGCGATCGACGGTGTCCGACATGGCAGTGCCGGGCGCGAGTGTCGCACTCCAGGAGATGTAAAGCCCGCCGCCGCTCGGCGACGGCGCCCGGCGCGGGACTGGCGAGCAGACGGCGACCTAGCGGTAGTGCCCGTGCCGCTCGAGCATCTCGATCGTGTAGCCGTCGGGGTCTTGGATGAAGAAGAAGCGCGCGAGCAGTTCATCGCCGCGCTTGAATTCCTTCACCGGCTGCGCTTCGTAGCCCTTGGCCATCACCGCGGCGCGCGTCGCCGCGGCGTCGTCAACCACCACTGCGACGTGGCCGTAGCCGTCGCCATGCGTGTAGGGCTCGGCGCGGCCTTTGTTCCAGGTGAGCTCGATCTCGAAATCGTTCTCCGAATTGCGCAGGTAGACGAGCGAGAAATCCGGGAAGTCGAGGCGGTGCGAGGTTTGCAACCCCAGCACGTCGGCGTAGAACTTCATCGAGCGCTCGAGTTCGAGCACCCGAATCATCGTGTGAATGACTTTCGCCATGTTGCGTCGAAAAGAATGCGCCGCCGAGGTTCAGCCACGCGACGCGATCGTCACGACCTTGGGCGCTGCCCGCTTGGTCATGGCGTTTGGGCGCTCGCGCTCCGGCATTTCGGCCAGGCGCTCGGCCTCCATCATCTTGCGCCGCAGGTAGCGCATCGAGGAGACGCGCAAGAACGACGCGAAGTTGGGCACCTCGCCGCGGTGCGCGAGGATTTCATTGTGGAAGGTCGCGATCAGCGCGTTGGTGGTGCAACCCTCTTCCTCCGCCATCTCGGCCAGTGTGTCCCACACCATGTTTTCCAGGCGGATGCTGGTCAACATGCCGTGCATGCGCACGGTGCGGGAACGCTGTTCGTAAGCTATTGGGTCGGCCTTGACAAAAAACTCGCACATGGTGGTTCGCCTCCTCCGTCGCTGAATTTCCTCCCTCTCCCGCTTGCGGGAGAGGGAGCAAAGCCGACAAACTCTCAGCCTCTCAAATCGCCCGAGCCGTCATCTGCTTGGCGATGTAGTCGGCCTGGCGGATCGCCAGCGAGACGATGGTCAGCGTTGGGTTCTCGGCGGCGCCGGTCGTGAACTGGCTGCCGTCGCTGATGAACAGGTTGCCGATGTCGTGCGTCTGGCCGAAGCTGTTGCAGACGCTGCTGCTGCTTGAGGCGCCCATGCGGCAGGTGCCCAGGTTGTGCGTGCTCGGGTACGGCGGCGTGCGGTAGGTGCGCACCGCGCCGGCCGCCTTGTACACCGCCTCGCCTTGCGTGAACGCGTGGTTGCGCATCGCGATGTCGTTGTCGTGGTCGTCGAAGTGCACGTTCGGCACCGCACTGCCGTACTTGTCTTTCACGCTCGTGTTGAGCGTGATCCGGTTCGTCTCGCGCGGCATGTCTTCGCCCACCAGCCACATGCCGGCCGTGTGGGTGTAGTTGTCCATCCACCACGAGAATTCGTCGCCCCAGGTGCCGGGGTCGAGGAACGCGGCCATGAACGGCAGGCCCAGGGCCAGCGTTTCCATTTCGTAGCCGCCGGCGAAGCCGCGCCGCGTGTCGTGGCGCGATTCGTCGCTGATGATGCCGGCCATCGTGGTGCCGCGGTACATGTGCACCGGCTCCTTGAACGCGGCGTAGACCGAGCCCGTCATGTGGCGCATGTAGTTGCGCCCGACCTGGCCCGACGAGTTGGCCAAGCCATCCTTGAACATGTTCGACGCCGACAGCAGCAGCAAACGCGGCGTTTCGATCGAATTTCCGGCCACCGCGACGGCACGCGCGCTCTGGCGTTGCTCCTTGCCGTCTTTGTCGAAATAGACCACGCCGGTCACCTTGCCGGCGGCGTTGTGCTCGATGCGCGTGACGTGGCTCTCGGGCCGCAGATCGAGGTTGCCGGTCGCCTCGGCTTTCGGAATCTCCACGTACGACGTGCTCCACTTCGCACCGCTCTTGCAGCCCTGGAAGCAAAAGCCCAGTTGCATGCAGCGCGCGCGGCCGTCGCGAGGCTGGCTGTTGATCGCCATGTTGCCGGTGTGGCAGTTCTTGTAGCCGAGCTTTTGCGCGCCGGCGTACATCACCTTGAAGTTGTTGTTGCCGGGCAGCCCGGGGATGCCGTTGGTGCGCGTCACGCCCATCTTGTCTTCGGCCTTGGCGTAATAAGGCTCCATTTCGCCCAGCGTTAGCGGCCAGTCCATCAGACTC
>JANOLA010000701.1:0-3660 GCA_031419535.1 Burkholderiales bacterium
GGCACGCCCGGCCGCGCGAACGGCACACCCCGCCACCCCCGCCACCCTCATCCACGTCCAAGGAGAAGTCGCGATGAACCAGGTCCTCGACGCCAAGAAGCCCCATACCACTACCAAGACCGCCGCAGCCGCCGCCACCAAGGCCAGCGCGCCAAGCGACTCGTTCTGGATGCCCTTCACGGCGGCGCGCCAGTTCCGGCGCGACCCGCGCATCGTCTCCAAGGCGTCGGGCATGTTTTACTGGACGCCCGAAGGCCGCGAAATCCTCGACGGCGTCGCCGGCCTGTGGTGCGTGAACGCCGGGCACGCGCGGCCCAAGATCGTGAAGGCGATTGCCGAGCAGGCCGCGGAACTCGACTTCGCGCCGCCCTTCAACTTTGCGAACCCGAAGGCGTTTGAGCTGGCCGACAAGCTGGTCCAGCTCGCGCCCGCCGGCCTGAACCGCGTGTTCTTCTGCAACTCGGGTTCCGAGGCGGCTGACACAGCGATGAAGATGGCGATCGCCTACCACCGTGCGCGCGGCGAAGGCACGCGCACCCGCCTCATCGGCCGCGAACGCGGTTATCACGGCGTCAACTTCGGCGGCATCTCGGTCGGCGGCATGGTCGGCAACCGCAAGACCTTCGGCCCGATGCTCGGCGGCGTGGACCACCTGCGCCACACCCACGACCTGGCGCGCAACGCCTACACCAAGGGTCTGCCCGAGCATGGCGCGGAACTCGCCGACGACCTGGAGCGCATGGTCGCCCTGCACGACGCGTCGACGATTGCCGCCGTGATCGTCGAGCCGATGGCGGGTTCCACCGGCGTGCTGCCTCCGCCCAAGGGCTACCTGCAACGCCTGCGCTCGATTTGCGACAAGCACGGCATCCTGTTGATCTTCGACGAAGTCATCACCGGTTTCGGGCGCCTGGGCTCGCCCTTCGCCGCCACCCATTTCGGCGTGACGCCCGATCTGCTGACCGCCGCCAAGGGCATCAGCAACGGCTGTGTGCCGATGGGCGCCGTGTTCGCCAAGCAGCAGATTCAAGACGTGTTCATGACGGGCCCGGAGCATGTGCCCGAGTTCGCGCATGGCTACACCTACTCGGCGCACCCGTTGGCGTGCGCCGCGGCGCTCGCGACGCTGGAGACCTATGCCGACGAAGGCCTGCTGACGCGCGCGGCCAAAATGGCGCCGAGGTTCGAGGCCGCCGTGCACTCGCTGAAAGGCGCGCGCAACGTGATCGACATCCGCAACATCGGGCTGGTCGGCGCGGTCGAGTTGGAAAGCATTCCCGGCTCGGTGGGCAAACGCGGTTTCGACGCGATGCTCGCGTGCTGGGACGCGGGCCTGATGGTGCGCACGACCGGCGACACGATCGCGCTGTCGCCGCCGCTGATCATTGAAGACGCGCACATCGAGCGCATCGTCGACACGCTGCAAGGCGTGTTGAAGACGCTGGCCTGAGGCACCTGCCGAGACACGGCTCGCGTCGCATCAACGCATCCTGCAACCTCACCGAAGGATTGCCTAGCGCATACCCATCATGTCGCTGCTGAGCGCCGAAAGGGAACTGACGCGGAACTCCTATTACGCGGCCACCGCGCCGCGTGAGCGCAGCTTCCCGGCGTTGCAGTCGGACGTGGATTGCGATGTCGCCGTCGTCGGCGGCGGCTTTGCCGGCTTGTCGGCGGCGATCGAGTTGGCCGACCGCGGCATGAAAGTGATGGTGCTCGAAGCGCGCGAAGTCGGCTGGGGCGCGTCGGGCCGCAACGGCGGCCAGGTGATCCCCGGCCTGGCGTGCGAACAATCCGAAATCGAGCAGCAGCTCGGCCTGGCCGATTCGCGCAGGGTCTGGAACATGACGCTCGAGGCAATCGACCTGATCGCACAGCGTCGAGAGCGTTTCGGCATCGATTGCGACTGGCAGCCCGGCTACCTGTCGCTGGCCGACAGCCCGCGCAAGGCGCGCGAATTGCAGACATGGCAGGCCACGATGGGGGAGCGCTATGGCCACGCCATGCCGTGGATCGGCCCGGTCGACATGCCGCAGTGGATCGCCAGCCCGCGCTTTCACGGCGGCGTGCACGATGCACGCGGCGGCCACCTGCACCCGCTCAAGTACTGCCTGGGCTTGGCGCGCGCAGCGGCGAGCCTGGGCGTCACGATTCACGAGCACTCGCCGGTGGTGGGTCTCGAGCCGGGTGGGCGCGTGCGGCTGCGCTGTGCCACGGCCTCGACGCCCGCCCTCACCCCCACCCTCTCCCGAAGGGAGAGGGCGCAAAGCCCGCTCTCCCAGGGGGAGAGGGGGCAAGAGGCCGGCGGCGGCTCGGTGCGTGCCAGCCACGTGCTGCTCGCCGGCAATGTCTACCTCGACGCGTTGACGCCGGGCCTCGCGCCGAGCCTCGCGCCACGCATCATGCCGGTGGGAACCTACATCGTCGCCTCTGAGCCGCTGTCAAGAGAGGTCGCTGCGGCGCTGACCCCGTCGCGCTCTGCCGTGTGCGACACGAATTTCGTGCTCGACTACTTTCGCACCACCGCCGATGACCGGCTGCTCTACGGCGGGCGCGTCAGCTACAGCACCGCGACACCCGCGAATCTGAGCCACAGCATGCAGCGCCGCATGGCGTTCACGTTTCCGCAGCTCGAGGCGACGAAGATCGACTACGCCTGGGGTGGATTCGTCGACATTTCGATGAAGCGCGCGCCCGATTTCGGCCGTCTCCCAGGTACGCACGGCAAGGCAGCGCAGGCAAACGTCTACTATCTGCAAGGTTTTTCGGGTCACGGCGTCGCGCTCACAGGGCTGGCTGGCAAGCTGGTCGCCGAGGCGATTGCCGGCGATGCGCAGCGCTTCGATGTCTTTGCCAGAATCCGCCAGGGGGCGTTTCCCGGCGGCCGGTGGTTGCGCACGCCGGCCCTGGTGGCCGGGATGGCCTACTATCGATTGAGGGATCTGTTGTGAAACCGTTCGTCCTCGTACCTGCCTGCAACCGAATGGTCGGCGACCATGCGTTCCACATCGCCGGCAAGAAATACCTCGACGCCGTGTGGCTCGCGGGCTGCCAGGGTTTCATCGTGCCGTCGCTCGCCGCGGCGGACGTCGACGATGTTCTCGACGCCGCCGACGGCGTGTTCCTCACCGGCTCGCCCTCCAACGTGCACCCCAGCCACTTCGGCGAAGCGGTGCACAACGACGAGCTGCCGCTCGACGTGGCGCGCGACGACTGGACGCTGCCTTTGATCCCGAAGATTCTGGAGCGTGGCATTCCCCTTTTCGCGATTTGCCGCGGCTTCCAGGAAGCGAATGTCGCGCTCGGCGGCAGCCTGTACCAGGCCGTGCAAGACGTGCCTGGAAAGATCGACCACCGCGCACCGAAGGGCGCGCCCGCCGCAGTGCAGTACGGCCTGGCGCACCCGGTGGAGATCGTTCCCGGCGGTGCACTCGAAAAAATCCTCGGCAGCGGCTCGGTCCAGGTGAATTCGGTGCACGGCCAGGGCGTGAACCGCCTGGCCGACGGCTTGCGCGTCGAGGCGCGAGCGCCGGACGGGCAAGTGGAAGCCTTCACCGTGAACCAAGCGCAGGGCTTCAACCTGTGCTTGCAGTGGCACCCGGAGTGGCAGGCCGCCACGAACCCGGTGTCGATGAAATTGCTGAAGGCCTTTGGCGAAGC
>JANOLA010000702.1:0-7470 GCA_031419535.1 Burkholderiales bacterium
CGTGCTTGGCTGGTGATGACGCGGCTGTCCGTGGTGGGCCTCGGTGGTGCCCCGCGAGCGTGGGCCGGAGAACGGGGGCGCCACCAGCGCCCTGGGGCACCGTTGCAAGCGGGCTGGGCTTGCGCGGACAGCCCCAGCCACCTGCCCTCGCGCCGAGGCTGGCATGCGCGCAGCGACGAACTCCCGCTTTGTGCCGAAACCAGTTAGCGCACCGCTGAAGGCTTGACGCAGGTCGACCGGGACGAGGAGGCCCACCCTCATCCCCCGCCTTCTCCCGCAAGCGGGAGAAGGAGCCAACGCCGATACGCGGCTGCAGGGTCGGCTCACTTGGCGTCTCCTGTCGGATCAGACTTCGTTGGACTGCAGGTACGCGATGATGTTGCGCTTCATCACGTCGAGCGTGATCGCGGCGACTTCGAGGTCTTCCTCCGCCAGGCCGGAGAGAATTTGCTGGTTCATCCGGTGGCTGACCTTGCGCATGCGCGCGATCAACTGCTTGCTCTTCGGTTCCAGGAACACGCGGTTCACGCGCCGGTCGCTAGCATCGGCTTCGCGGCGAAGCAGGCCCGATTTTTCGAGCCGGTCGATCAAGCCGCCCACCGCCACCTTGCCCAGATCAAGCTCCTCGGCCAGGCGCGACTGCGTCATGCCGTCTTCACGCGACAGGTAGGCGAGCACCCACCATTGCGAGCGTGTCACGTTGAGCGGCTTCAGGCAGCGGTCGAACGCGCTGCGCCGCAGGCGCGACACGTCGTGGATCAGAAACCCCAGTCGCAATTCCCAATCGATGCTGTGCGTCTGCGTGGCCATGCGTTGCCTTCCGGTGGCTCGGGTGGATGGGGGCTGTCAATTACCGTAAGCTAGTGTATCTTCTGCCCCTGCGCTTCCACCCACCCGATGACACAAGGAAAACCCCCATGAGCCAAGCCTACAAGGACATCCTGTACGAAGTGCGCAACGACGCCGTGCGCATCACGATTAACCGGCCCGAGGTCTACAACGCGTTTCGCAACCAGACGCTCGAAGAGCTGATCCACGCGCTGCGCCGCGCCGACGAAGAGAAAAGCGTCAACGCGATGGTGCTCTCGGGCGCGGGCGACAAGGCGTTCTGCACCGGCGGTGACCAGAAGGTGCACCTCAGCGAAGACGGCCTGTACGGCCCGCGCGGTACGGTGGGCATGCCGATCGAGGAAATGCAAAGCGCGCTGCGCGACCTGCGCAAGGTGTCGATTGCCAAGGTGCAGGGCTTCGCGATTGGCGGCGGCAACGTCTTCGCGACGATTTGCGACCTCACGATCGCCGGCGACAAGGCCACCTTCGGCCAGGTCGGTCCGAAAGTCGGCTCGGTTGACCCCGGCTGGGGCACGGCCTACCTGTCGCGCATCGTCGGCGAGAAGAAGGCGCGCGAGATCTGGTTCCTGTGCCGGCGCTACAGCGCGGCCGAAGCCGCGGCGATGGGGCTGGTGAACAAGGTCGTGCCGAACGACCAGTTGGACGCGGAAGTCGACCAGTGGTGCATGGAGATCAACCAGATGAGCCCAACCGCCCTGGTGATCGCCAAGCGCTCGTTCAACGCCGACAGCGAAAGCATTCGCGGCCTGAGCTACCAGGGCATCCAGACCCTGAAGCACTACTACGGCACGGAAGAGTCGAAGGAAGGCGTGCGCGCGTTCAACGAGCGGCGCAAACCCGATTTCAAGAAGTACGCGAATTGAGAGTCGAATGCACAACGTGCACGGCCGTGCGAGCGCAGCGGGGTCGGCCGTGAAGTCCCCGGGCGCGATCGATTCGGCCGCGCCCGCCGCACCGGCGGGCTTCGAGCCGGTACCGGTGGGCGGCGCCTTCGCCACGCACAACGGCCCGCTGTTCGGGCGCTGGCACGCCGGAAGCCTGCAACTCGGCTTTCGCGTCGCGCCGATTCACGTGAACCCGGGCCAAAGCTGCCACGGCGGCATGCTCGCCACGTTTGCCGACATCCTGATCTCCACCTCCGCGCAGTACCAGGCCGACATCCCGCGCCAGTTCCTGCCCACTGTCAGCCTGCAGGTCGATTTCATGAGCACCGCACCGCTGGGCAGCTGGGTGCAGGGCCAGGCGGACATCCTGCAAGTCACGCGCAACCTGGTGTTCACGCAAGGCCTCGTGCATGCCGATGGCCAGCTCGTGATGCGCGCCAGCGGCGTGTTCCGGCGCGGGCCGCTGCTGGCGGACAGCGCGTGCGATGCGCCGCTCGAGCTTGCGGGCATGCCGACGCGCGCCGCCTGAGCGACGCGCGCCGGGCCACGCATCATCTATAGTGCACATGCGTACGATGTCGCCACACACTGCGCCGCACACGGCGCCACACCCTGGCGCCGCGGCCCCGGGGAAAGATACGGAATGGACTTCTCCCTCAGCGAAGATCAACGCGCCATCCGCGAAGGCGTGAGCGCCACCGTGCGCCGCTTCGACGACGCCTACTGGCTCGCGCGCGACGAAGACGGCGCCTTTCCGCGCGAGTTCCATCAAGCGATGGCGCAGGCCGGCTGGCTCGGCATCACGATGCCCACCGAATACGGCGGCGCGGGCCTGGGCGTGACCGAAGCGGCGATCATGATGCACGAGGTGGCGAGCCACGGCGGTGGCATGGCGGCGGCGTCCACGGTGCACATCAACCTGTTCGGCCCGCACCCGATTCTTCTGTACGGCACGACGGAGCAGCGCGAGCGCTGGCTGCCGCGCCTGGTGCAAGGCCAGGACCAATGCGCGTTCGGCTTCACCGAGCCCGACGCCGGCTTGAACACGACCGCGATCAAGACCTTCGCGCAGAAGGTCCCGGGCGGCTACAAGGTGCACGGCCAGAAGGTGTGGACAAGCACGGCGCAAGTGGCGAGCAAGATCATGCTGTTGACGCGCACGACGAAGCTGGAAGACTGCAAGCGCCCGACCGACGGCATCACGATCTTCTACACCGACCTCGACCGCAGCAAAATCGACGTGCACCGCATCCCGAAGATGGGGCGCAAGGCCGTGGACAGCAACTCGATCTTCATCGACGGGCTGTTCATTCCCGAGGCCGACCGCATCGGCGACGAGGGCAAGGGCTTCGGCTACATCCTGCACAGCCTGAACCCGGAGCGGCTGCTGGTGGCCGCCGAGGCGATCGCGATCGGCCAGGACGCGCTGCGCCGCGCCACGAAGTACGCACGCGAGCGTGTGGTGTTCGGCCGGCCGATCGGCCAGAACCAGGGCATCCAGCACCCGCTCGCCGAGCGCTGGATGGCGCTGGAAGCGGCGTGGCAGACGGTGCTGAAAGGCGCGTGGCTGTACGACCAGAAGCAGCCCTGCGGGGCCGAGGCCAACGCCGCGAAGTTTCTCGGCGCGCGCGCCGGCTTCGAGAGTTGCCTTCAAGCGGTGCTGACGCATGGCGGCTTCGGCTACGCGAAGGAATACCACGTCGAACGCTTGCTGCGCGAAGTGACGATCACGCGCATCGCGCCGGTCACGGAGCAACTCATCCTGTCGTTCATCGCCGAGAAGGTGCTGGACCTGCCGAAGTCTTACTGATTCATCGATTGCCTAGAAGGATTGCCCTTGTTCAAGCGCGAGCTGTTCAATCAAGACCATGAAGCGTTTCGCACGATGGTGCGGCGCTTCATTCAAAAAGAAATCGCACCGCACCACGCGAAGTGGGAAGACGCGGGCGCCGTGCCGCGCGAGCTGTGGTTGAAAGCCGGCGCGGCGGGCATGCTGTGCTGCACCGTGCCCGAAGAATACGGCGGCAGCGGCGCGGACTATTTGTTCGACGTGGTCGTGTTCGAAGAAATGGCGCGCTCGGGCTTCACCGGCCCGGGCTTCATGATCCACTGCGACCTGGTCGCGACATACATCGCGAGCTTCGGCAGCGAAGCGCAGAAAAAGCACTGGCTGCCGAAGATGGTGCGCGGCGAAGCGATCGGCTCTCTCGGCATGACCGAGCCGCACGCGGGTTCGGACCTGAAGGCGATCCGCACGAAGGCCGTGCTTGACAAGAGCGGCGACGCCGACCACTACGTGATCAACGGCCAGAAAGTGTTCATCTCGAACGGCCAGTTGTGCGACGTGATCGTGCTCGCCACCAAGACCGACACCGGCGCCGGCGCGAAGGGCGTGACGCTGTTTCTGGTGGACACGCACCTGCCGGGCTTTCGCCGCGGCAAGAACCTGCACAAGCTGGGAATGAAGGCGCAGGACACGTCGGAACTGTTCTTCGACAACCTTCGCGTGCCCGCGTCGGCGATGCTGGGCGAGGAAGGCAAGGGCTTCGAGCTGATGATGACCAAGCTCGCGCAGGAGCGCCTGGCGCAGGCGATCCGCTCGGCCACGGTGGCCGAGACGGTGATCGACTACACGGTCGAGTACACCGCGAACCGCAAGGCGTTCGGCAAGACGATCGGCGAGTTCCAGAACACGCAGTTCAAGCTCGCCGAGCTGAAAACCGAAGCCGTGGTCGGGCGCCAGTTCACCGACAAGTGCATCGCCAACTTCATGAAAGGCGAGCTCGACGCGGTGGACGCGGCGATGGCCAAGATGTGGCTCAGCAACCTGCACTGCAAGGTCGTCGACGAGTGCCTGCAACTGTTCGGCGGCTGGGGCTACATGTGGGAGTACCCGATCGCGCGCGCCTACGCCGATGCGCGCGTGGTGAAGATCGCGGGCGGCTCGATCGAGGTGATGAAGCACATCATCGGGCGGCAGATGTTCGCGCCGTACCGGCCCGCGGATGCGCGGATGAATGGCGTGGCCGGGGTGAACCCGGCGTAGCAAAGCCCGCGTCAGTCGGCAACGCGCGACCAGGAGAAACCAGATGAGCTCATCGACATTTCGCGCCGACGTTCTTGCCGGCAAACGCATCCTCATCACCGGCGGCGGCACGGGCCTGGGCAAGGAGCTGGCGCGCGCCTTCGTCGCGCATGGCGCGTCGGTACACATCTGCGGCCGGCGCGAAGCAGTGCTGCGCCAGGCCGTGGCCGAGTTGAGCGCGCACGCGCAGCACGGCGGCAAGATCGAACACCACATCTGCGACGTGCGCGAAGCCGAGCAGATCGAGGCCATGGTGGATCGCATCTGGACCGGCGGGCCGCTCACCGGCCTGATCAACAACGCCGCGGCGAACTTCATCGCGCCGTCGGTCGACATCAGCCCGCGCGGTTTCGCCGCGGTGCGCTCGACCGTCATGGACGGCGCCTTGTTTGCGACGCTCGCTTGCGGCAAGCGCTGGATCGCGCAGGGCTTGCCCGGTTCGGTGGTGAGCATGCTCGTCACCTGGGTCTGGACCGGCTCGGCCTACGTGCTGCCCTCGGCGATGGCCAAGAGCGCGGTGCACGCGATGACGATGTCGCTCGCGGTCGAATGGGGCAAGCACAACATCCGCGTCAACGCCGTCGCGCCCGGGCCCTTCCCGACCGAAAGCGCGTGGGAGAAACTCGCGCCGATTCCCAAAGCCAATGTCGGCGCGGCGAGCGCCGACGAAGTGCCGATGCAGCGCTTCGGTCGCATGCCCGAACTCTGCAACCTGCTCACCTTCCTGCAAGCCGACGGCTGCGCATACCTGACCGGCCAGAACATCGCGATCGACGGCGGCCACCACCTCGCCGCGCCGAGCACGTTCGCGGCGCTGGGCCAGCTGACGCCCGAAGATTGGGCCGAAGCGAAGGCCGTCGTGCGCGCCCGCGCCGAGAAAGAGAAGGCGCAGCGCAGCACGGGTTGAGAATCGGTTGGAAGCGGGCTTGCGAGGCATGACGAAGGCGGCATCCAGCCCCAAGCCCAGCGCCGAGCCCGCATCAGCTTGCGGCCGGTGGTGATGCCCTTGAAGGACTCGCGCTTGAGACCGTTGCGCGCGGTGCGCGCCAGCGCTCTCATGACAAAGCCCGAAGCACGCCCTTCGGATCGCGGTCGATCAGGTTCAGCAGTACCAGCGCCGGCCCCTGCGGATTGCGGTCGCCACGCTCCCAATGCCGCAGTGTTGCAACGGACACGCCGAAGCGCGCCGCGAATTGCGCCTGCGTGAATCCCAAACGGGCTCGCACTTCGGCCACATCGACTGCGGTCGGGTGCCACACGTTCGCGCCGGCCTGCTTGCCCTTGGCGTGGCCAATGGCCTCGGTCAGACCTCTCTTGATGCTCTCGAATGCCTTGCCCATCGCGTCACCTTTCAAGCCAGATTGCCACCAGCAGATCGACCAACCCGGCCAATTCGTTGCGCTCGGCCTGCAGCCACTGGCCCCTGAGCATGCCGAGCTCGAACGCGGCATCCACTTCGAGGTCTTGAATGTGCAGCCATGCGCGTGCGCCTGCCAGACGCGCGGCAAGCCACGCGCCCGGCGCGCTGAACAAGGCCGGCGCCACCACCATCACGATTTGCGGACCCCACGCCACGAGGCGCAACAACACGGGCAGGCTCGTCAGCGCGAAACTGGCCAGGTGCAGCAGGCGCGTCAAGCCACCCAGCCGCTTGGGCAACCAGATGGGGCAGCGAATCACCCGCAGCCCTGGCTTGGGATGTTCGCAGCGATACGCGTACTTCGACTGACCGTCGGCCAGGCGCCAGCTCGGGTCATACGGTGGCGCGCACACCACCGTCACCTGGTGGCCGCGCTGCACCAGCGCATCGGCCATCTCACCCGAGTACTTGCCGATGCCCGTGAGCTCAGGCGCGAAGTTCATGCTCAGCAGCACGATTTTCATGAAGTGTCTCGTTCCCAACGATATGAATACCGCGTGTCGAACACGCGGTGGGATTCACTCCTCAACGAACTTGCAGGTGCGCGTGGCACCGTGTTCAACCTGGAGCGACCCTGTTTCCAGCCAGTGTGCGGCGCGGCCGTGACTCGTGCATGTCGTGGTGCATAGTCCGAATGGACCTTGCTGAAGGGGCGTCGAATGGCTCCGGCGGGTCGCCGACTCTCATCCGGCAAACGAAAACCGCCCAGGGCTTGCACCTCTAGGCGGTTGATTCTCAAAGAACTTTGGCGCGGAGCTGGACGTGTTGCGAGCGAGTTCCGACAAGCGGGCGACGATGGACAAACGCGAATTCAACCCAAGCGGCACCGGGAGTTGGGCGCTGCGCGCCTCCAAGGGACCCTTACGGGCCCCGTGCAGGGCTTGATGCGTTGGGCGAATTCGTCGACGCGTGCGTGTTCGGGGCCCGTACGGGCCTCGAAGCGTGGCACATCGTGGTCAAGGACGACGTGCTTTGAGGTGCGCGCACGCACAAGCAGATCGCCCACCGAGTCTCGACTAAAAACCAGAAGTCGACATTTCTCGCTGTCAACCCTCGTGGTTCCTCGCGAAGGCTGTATTTCAAAGACTATCGGGCACTAAACATTGCGTTTGAATGTGAACGCAACCGCACCGAAAGATGAACGCATTTCGCTTGACATCACCCGCCGCAAAGGTGTCAACTTCACGTCGAGCCTTGTGTGCCTGCCACAAGATCGATGCATCGCAGCA
>JANOLA010000703.1:0-1595 GCA_031419535.1 Burkholderiales bacterium
GCAAGCTCAGTTTTTTGAAAGTCACCTGTTCGCCTCCGGCCGATCCGGGCCTGCTTCGCGCCAGCCCCTGCGGCGCTCAAGCGTGCCCGGGCGGCATACGAATTGCGCGCTGCCGCCGAGCGGCTGTGCACATTCACAGCCCGGCTCGCCAGCCGCGAATTGTCAACAGAGGAGCGACTTGCCGAAAAAATACACGCCCAGGTTCGACAATGTTCGGCCGGGCGCGGCGTCTCGGGCCGGGCAACCTGAAGCGGCGCAGCGTGAAGTCGGCCCAAGTCTTGAAGTTCGCACCGCGTCTCAACCGGCGTCGAATGAACCGTGCCGCCCAACGCCGCCGACAAAACGCGCCGCGCCAGCGCGCGCCTCGCCGCTTTGCAAGCTCATCTTGCCGAATTCAAACTCCTGCGCGAGAGCGTCTTGCAGCGCCAGCCCAGACCCGCCGATCACGCTCGCCCGATCGTTGCGCATGCACTCTTGCGGATGGCGCGCGATGAGTTCGGCGAGTTCGTGCGCCGCTGCCAACGCGCCGCCGCGAGGGACGACGCGATTCACCAAGCCGAAGTGCAGCGCCTCGGCCGCCGCGACGGCGCGCCCGGTGAGAATCATGTCCATCGCGCGGCTCTGCCCGATCAGCCGCGGCAAGCGCACGCTGCCACCGTCGATCAGCGGCACGCCGAAGCGCCGGCAGAATACGCCGAGCACCGCCGTTTCGCTGGCGACGCGCAAATCGCACCACAGCGCGAGTTCGAGCCCACCCGCGACGGCGTGGCCTTCGATCGCCGCGATCACGGGTTTGCGCAGGCGCAGCCGGGTCGGCCCCATCGGGCCGTCGGCTTGCATGTCGTCGTTCAACGCAAGGCCCGCCTCGCTGCCGAGCCTGCCTTGGCCATCACTCGCGACGGTTCGCAAGTCGGCTCCAGCGCAGAAGTCGCTGCCTACGCCGGTGAGTACGGCAACTCGCGCCTCGGCGTCGGCGTCGAAATCGCGAAACGCCTGACACAGCGCGCGCGCCGTCGGGCCGTCGACGGCGTTGCGCACCTCGGGTCGGTTCAGGCTGATGGTCCAGACCGACGCGTTTTTCTCGATGCAAGGCTCAGCCATGGTGTGCTCCGTGTGCTTCGTGTGGTGCGCTTCAGCTTGCGGCGGCCTCAATCGAGCTTGATGCCGACCTTGTCGATGATCGCGCCCCACTTGCGCGCCTCGAGATCGATGAAGGTCTTGAATTCGGCAGCCGAGCCACCGCCCACGATCAGGCCTTGCCGATTCAAAGATTCGCGCACGCCCGGGTCGTTCAACGCGGCGTTCACGTCGTGGTTGATTTGCTGCAAAACTTCGGCGCTCGTTGCGGCCGGCGCGAACAGGCCGTTCCAGGCGAGCGCCTCGAAGCCCGGATAGCCCGACTCGGCGACGGTTGGCAATTCCTTCATGGCGTCAAGGCGCAGCGCACTCGTCGTCGCGAGCAGTCTGATGCGCCCGGCTTGCACCAGAGGCAGCAGCGCCGGGGCGACGCTGAACAGCGCCTGCGTGTCGCCGGCCGCCAGCGATTGGCCGGCCGGTGGCGAACCGGCGTAAGGCACGTGCACGGCGTCGAAGCC
>JANOLA010000704.1:0-3814 GCA_031419535.1 Burkholderiales bacterium
GCGGAAAAGGCGAACCTCGCGAAATCGGATTTCCTGTCCAGCATGAGCCACGAGCTGCGCTCGCCGCTGAATGCGATCCTCGGCTTTGCCCAGTTGATCGACTCGGGCTCGCCGGCGCCCACGCCGAATCAAAAATCCAGCGTCGACCAGATTCTCCAGGCCGGGTGGTACCTGCTGGAGCTGATCAACGAAATCCTCGATCTCGCATTGATCGAGTCCGGCAAGTTGTCGCTGTCCACCGAACCGCTCTCGGTCGGCGAAGTGTTGGCCGATTGCGAAGCCATGATCGAGCCGCAGGCGCAAAAAGGCGGCATTGCGGTCACGTTTCCTCGATTCGACCAGCCCTGCTATGTCATTGCCGACCGGACCCGGACCAAGCAGATTCTCATCAACCTGCTGTCCAACGCGATCAAGTACAACCGCGCGGGAGGCCAGGTCGAGGTGCGGTGCAGCGCAATCACCGCGCAGCGCACGCGCATCAGCGTTCACGATACGGGTGCAGGGCTGCTCCCGGAAAAGCTCGCCCAACTGTTTCAGCCGTTCAATCGGCTCGGCCAAGAAGCCGGAGACACGGAAGGCACTGGCATCGGTTTGGTCGTGAGCAAACGCCTGGTCGAATTGATGGGCGGCGAAATCGGCGCGGAAAGTTCGGTCGGGGTGGGCAGCGTGTTCTGGATCGAACTGGACACGAGCGCCGCGCCGCAGTTGGGCACCGAGTCCGGCCAAGTCAAGGCTGCGGTGATGCAAGGTTCGCTCGCTCAACCCGGTGCGCAGATTTACACCTTGCTCTGTGTCGAGGACAACCCGGCCAACCTGATGCTGATCGAGAAACTCGTCGCGCGCCGGCCAGAGATTCGTTTGCTGAGCGCGAGGGACGGCACACTCGGCATCGAGATCGCGCGCGCGTCGCAGCCGGATGTGATCCTGATGGACATCAATCTGCCTGGGATCAGCGGCATCCAGGCGTTGAAAATCCTCGCTGCAGACCCGGCAACGGCACAGATTCCGGTCATCGCGCTCAGCGCCAACGCCATGCCCAGAGACATCGAGAAAGGCCTGGAGGCGGGATTTTTCCGCTACCTCACCAAACCGATCCGGGTCAACGAGTTGATGGACACGCTGGACAGCGCATTCAAGCTCGCGACGACCCGCTCACCTCACGCAAGTTCAGAGGCAGACACCTGATGATTGCCGAACACGAATTCTTGAATGCCAGCATCCTGATCGTCGACGATCAACCCGCCAACGTGCAGTTGCTCGAGCGCTTGCTGCATGAAGCCGGTTACGCGAATGTGGCCTCGACCATGGATCCACTCGCGGTGTGCGCGCTGCATCGCGCGAACCACTACGACCTGATCCTGTTGGATCTGCAGATGCCGGGCATGGATGGGTTCCAGGTGATGCAAGGCCTGGCGACCGACGCCGCCGACAGCTACCTGCCGGTGATCGTTCTCACCGCCCAACCGAGCCACAAGCTGCGCGCGTTGCAGGCCGGGGCCAAGGATTTCATCAGCAAGCCGTTCGACCTGCTCGAAGTCAAGACGCGCATTCACAACATGCTGGAGGTGCGGCTGCTGTACGGAAAACTGGAAAGCCACAACCAATTGCTCGAGCAGACCGTCCTGGAGCGAACCGCCGAACTGCGCGAAAGCGAAGCACGCTTTCGCAGCCTGACGGAACTGGCCTCCGACTGGTATTGGGAGCAGAACGACACCGGGCAGTTCACGCATGTCTCCGGCCCGGTCGAGGAACTGTTGGGAATCGGGGTCTCCTCCTTCATGGGTGCGGCTGGCGAAGACGCGCCGACGGGCTGGAACCTGGCCGAGCGCGAAGCGCTTCAGGCAAAGATCGCTGCCCGGCAACCCTTCCTGGACTTTGCATTCAGCCGCGCCGCTGCCGACGGCTCGCCGAGGCAGTTTCGTGTCAGCGGCGAGCCGATGTTCAACCTGTCGGGCCGCTTCATCGGCTACCGCGGAATCGGCGTGGAAGTCGGCGCGAGGGCATAGAGCGCGAGCTCGACGCCTGGCCATGCAGCCACCTCACAGTCCGAATCAAAACCACCTGCTCGCCGCACTGCCCGCGGCGCAGTTCGAGCCGTTGGTTGAGCATCTGAAACTGGTCGCGATGCCGCTCGGTGAAATGGTCTACGAACCCGGCAGACCGATGCAGCACGCTTATTTCCCCACCACGGCTATCGTGTCGCTGCACTGTGCCTTGGAGTCCGGCGCATCGACCGAAGCCGCGGGGGTGGGCCATGAAGGTGTCGTCGGTATATCGCTGGTCATGGGAGGGGACACCACGCCCAGCTCAGCGGTCGTGCAGACCGCGGGCCACGCTTATCGCCTGGAGCGCGGCTTGCTGAAGCAGGAATTCAATCGCGCCGGCGAGCTGCAGCGCTTGTTGTTGCGCTATACGCAGGCGCTGCTGACCCAGATGGCGCAGACCGCGGCGTGCATTCGGCACCATTCGGTGGAGCAGCAATTGAGCCGATGGCTGCTGTTGACCCTCGACCGAGTGGCGCTGCACGGCGTGCCTGAGCAGGAATTCGTCATGACCCAGGAACTGGTCGCCAGCATTCTCGGCGTGCGCCGCGAAAGCATTGCACTGGCCGCCGGCAAATTGCAGCATGCCGGCGTCATTCGCTACCGCCGGGGCCACATTTCAGTGCTTGACAGGCGCGCGCTGGAGACCCGCGCTTGCGAGTGCTACGGCGTCGTCAAGAAGGAAACGGGCCGGCTGCTGGGCGATGCACTCTACCGTCAGGCCACAGCCACGGTCGTCGGATAACCTACCCCGGCCGCTCGCGATGCGAGTCGCCCAAACAATATCCGCCCTTGTGCGCTGCAACGCACAGAACGGACAGCCCGCCAGCAATAGAGTTGCAACATCGACTCGGTGGCGCCGTTCAGCACGCGGTCAGGCACCTTGAAGCATGGCAAGCGGCGCGGCCAGGTGTGCGCAACGCAAGTTCCGAGGTAGACACGATGATCGCCGCACACGAATTTTTGCAAGCCAGCATCTTGATCGTCGACGATCAACCCGTCAACGTGCAGTTGCTCGAGCGCATGCTGTCTGAAGCCGCTTACACCCAAGTGACCTCGACCATGGATCCGCGCACAGTGTGCGCGCTGCATCGCGCGAACCGCTATGACCTGATCCTGCTCGACCTGCAGATGCCGGGCATGGATGGGTTCCAGGTGATGGAAGGGCTCAAGAGCAACGACGCCGACAGCTACCTGCCGGTGATCGTTCTCACCGCGCAACCGAACCACAAGCTGCGCGCGTTGCAGGCCGGGGCGAAGGATTTCATCAGCAAGCCGTTCGACCTGTTCGAAGTCAAGACGCGCATCCACAACATGCTGGAAGTGCGGCTGCTGTACAAACAACTGGAAAACCACAATCAACTGCTGGAGCAGACGGTGCAGGAGCGGACCGCGGAACTGCGCGCAAGCGAAGCACGCTTTCGCAGCCTGACGGAACTGGCCTCCGACTGGTACTGGGAGCAGAACGACACCGGGCAGTTCACGCATGTCTGCGGCCCGGTCGAGGAACTGTTGGGAGTCGGGGTCGCCTCCTTCATGGGTGCGGCAGGCGAAGACGCGCTGACGGGCTGGAACCTGGCCGAGCGCGAAGCGCTTCAGGCAAAAATCGCTGCCCGGCAGCCCTTCCTGGACTTTGCATTCAGCCGCACCGATGCCGGGGGCTCGCATCGACAGTTTCGGGTCAGTGGCGAGCCGATGTTCAACCTGTCGGGCCGCTTCATCGGTTACCGCGGAATCGGCGTGGAAGTTGGCTTGAGGGCCTAGAGCGGGCC
>JANOLA010000705.1:0-1713 GCA_031419535.1 Burkholderiales bacterium
AAGTCGATTCATGTTCAGCTCTTTGGCGAGAGCCCGTCGGCGAGCGACAGGCGGTAGGCGCGCCAACCTGGCACCAGGCTGGCGAGCAGGCCCGAGGCGACGATGGCGCCGAGCAGCGTCCACTGCGAAAGCGTCGGCGCCGTGAGTTGCAAGGCAATGCCGAAGCGCGACTGTACCCAAGGTCCGGCACTCACGATGAAAACGACGGTCACGATCAGCCCGAGCCCCACGCCGATCAGCGCGATCAGGCTGCCTTCCAGCGCCAGCAGCCCGGCCACATGGCGCGGCCCGGCGCCCACCGCGCGCAGCACGGCAAGCTCGCGGCGCCGCTCGTTCAGCCCAGCGAGCACGACGGCGATCAAGCCCGCCAGGCTGACCACGGCGACCAGCATCGACATGCCGAGCAGCGCCTTTTCGCCGACACCGACCACGTCCCACAACTCGTCGAGCGCCACGCCGGGCAGCACCGCCATCAGCGGTTCTTCCTTGAATTCGGCGATGTGGCGCTGCACCGCGAACACGGCGGCGCGGTTCTTCAGGCCCACCAGCGCGGCAGTCACTTGTTTGGGTGCGAGGTCGAACTTGCGCGCTTGCTCGGCGGGAATTTTAAGGCCCGGCAGCGGCGCGCCACCGCTCCACTCCAGGTGCACGGCTTCGATGCCTTCCAGGCTGATGTGCACGGTGCGGTCCACCGGCGTGCCGGTGCGCGCGAGGATGCCGACGACGTGAAAGGGTTTGTCGGCGTGCTCGGTCGAGAGCCCCGGGCCCGCGCCGCCGCCCGAACCGTGGCTCAGGATCAGCCTCGTTCCCATGGCGTAGCCCAGGCGCGCCGCGACTTCGGCGCCAAGCACCGCCTCGTACACACCGTCCAGCGTGCCGGCAAAGGCACGGCCCTGCGCCAGCACGAGCGGCGCGCGGTCGCCGTAGCGAAAACGCGTGAAGTAGTCAAGCGTCGTGCCGAGCACCGGCATGCCACGGTGCGAGTCGCCGAGGGACATCGGCACGACCCAGTCGACGGCGCGGTGCTGCGCGATGGAGTTGACGCTCGCCATGCGCACGTTGTTCGTCGCCGCGCCGATGCGGAACACCGCGTAGAGCATCAGTTGCACCGAGCCGGTGCGCGCGCCCATCACCAGATCCGTGCCGCTCACCGACTGCGAAAAACTGGCGCGGATGTCTTCGCGCATGCGCTCCAGGCTCAGCAACAGCAGGCTCGCGAGTGCGATCGACAACACCACGAGCGAAAGCGTCGCGCGCCGGTTCCAGGCGCTGTGCGCGGCCAGGTGCAGCAGCGGTTTCATGCGCTGGCCTTCGCGGCCTGCCCGTGAAAGTTCGCGTGAAAGTTCGCGTGGTTCAGCTCCGCCAGCGACACCTGCACGTCGAAGCGCGCCGCGAGCTGCCGATCGTGGCTGACGAACACGAGCGTGCTTCCCGCGGCGCGGCACTGCGCAAGCAGCAGGTCGAGGAAGGAGTCGCGCAGTTCGGTGTCGAGCGCGGAGGTCGGCTCGTCGGCGATCACGACTTCGGGCGCGCCGATCAGCGCGCGCGCCGCGGCGACGCGCTGCTGCTGGCCGACCGACAACTGCGACGCGGCGCGCTGCCAGGTGCTCTGCGCCAGGACGACGCGCTGCAGCAGCGACTGCGCGGCGGAGCGAACCGCGAAGGCCGGCGACGCGCCCTCGCCCCTGCCCTCTCCCAGAGGGAGAGAGGGTG
>JANOLA010000706.1:0-15618 GCA_031419535.1 Burkholderiales bacterium
AGGCGCGCTGCGACTCGACCACCCTGGCGAAGAAGGGGTCTTCGTCGGACAACCTCTTGGTCAACACGTCCCAGGCCTTGAGCTGCTCGACGAAGACGCCCTTGGGCGTGCGGATCACATTGACCTTGTGCTTGTCCTTCAGATCCTGCAGGTCGCGCGAGTAGTTGTCCATCGCAGTCCACCAATTCGAAGAGCTGGCGGCCTCGGCGGCGTACTGGAGGATTGCCTGCAGGTCCTTCGGAATCGTGGCCCACTTCTTCTTGTTGATCGCAATCTCGAAGAACTCCATCGACTGGTGGAAGCTGCCCATCATGTAGTTCTTGATCACGTCCTGGGCGCCGAAACGCATGTCCGAGGTCGGATTGTTGAACTCGAAGGCGTCGATCACGCCCTTTTCCAGCGCCGGGATGATTTCGCCGCCGGGCAACTGCGTGACCTTGGCGCCCATCTCCTGGAACAGGTCGGCCGCCAGGCCGACGGTGCGGTACTTCAGGCCCTTGAGCTCGGAAGCGTTGGTGATCGGCTTCTTGAACCAGCCCAGCGGCTGGGTCGGCATGGGCATCACGAAGAAGCCGACGACGTTCAGGTGGAGCTTGTCGAGCAATTCGTTGTACATCGCCAGACCGCCGCCGCGGTAGATCCAGGCCAAGGTCTGCGGCGCGTCGCAGCCGTTGATCGGGCCCGAGCCGAACAGTGACGCGACCTTGCTCTTGCCGTACCAGTACACCGGCACGGTATGCCCGGCGTCGAGCACGCCCTTGCTCACCGCGTCCATCACCTCGAACGGCTTGACGACGGCGCCGGCGACGAGGTAGTCGATGCGCAGGCGGCCACCGGCCATCTCGTTGACGCGCTTTACGTACTCTTCGGCCATCTCGTTGAAGATGTCTTTCGCGCCCCACGAACCCTGCATCTTCAAGACGATGGGCGATTGGGCGACCGAGATCATCGGCGCGGCCATGGCAGCCACGCCTGCGGCGCCCGCTGCGGCGGAGCCTAGGAATCTACGGCGCGCCGGTTGCGAACCGGCTGAAACTGTGGTCTCGGTCATTCATCTCTCCTGAAAGCCAACTGTTGCGGTGGGACCGCCGCTCGGCAGGGCAGCCCGGGCGGCAACAAGAACTGACAGGCACGCCACCGGGGCAGGTACCCATCTCCAGCGACCGCCACCATAACAAAACCGCCGGGGGGCGCCCCTGGGGGTTACCCGCGCATGCGATGTAGCCGGATATCGCCTTTCGTCGAGCCGGGCAGCACATGCCGCACCCCATGCCGCACCCCATGCCGTACAGTGAGCCGCATGCCCCCCGCACACGCCGGCATCGCTGGCCTGACCGTCTTCGAGCGTGGCTGGTTGTCGTCGAACAACGTCCTGATCCACGGCAGTGGCGACGGCGCCACGCTGGTCGACACCGGGCACAGTGTGCACGCCGAACAGACCGTCGCTCTGGTTCGCCACGCCCGGCGCGTGGCGCTGCCGCAGGAGCCGCTGGGTCGCATTCTGAACACGCACCTGCACTCAGACCACTGCGGCGGCAACGCGGCGTTGCAGGCCGCATTCGGCGCCGAACTGAGCCTTCCCCCCGGCCTGTGGGACGCCGCGCTGCGCTGGGACGAACAGGCTTTGGGCTACGCGTCGATCGGCCAGCGCTGCGACCGCTTCGTTCCGCAAGTTCGCATCGCGCCGGGCGAGGCGCTGCGCTTAGGTGGGCGGCACTGGGAGGTGCTGGCATCGCCCGGCCACGACCCCGACTCGGTGATGCTGTTCGACGCGCACGAGGGAGTGCTGATCTCGGCCGACGCGTTGTGGGAGAACGGCTACGGCATCGTCTTCCCCGAGCTCGCCGGCGAGCCCGGCTTCGACGACGTGCAGCGCTCGCTCGACCTGATCGAATCGCTGTCGGTCAACCGGGTGATCCCGGGCCACGGCGCGCCGTTCACCGATTGCGCCGGCGCGCTGCGGCGCGCGAGGTCGCTGCTCGCCAAGCAGCGCGCCGACCCGCGCCACCATTCGCGCCACGCCGTCAAGGTGCTGATCAAGTACCACCTGATGGAAGAGCGCCGGCAGAACTGGGATGAACTCAACGCCTGGGTCATCGCGCGGCCGATGTTCGTGCGCGTTTTTGAGGAACAGGAAGCGGCCACCGGCGTTTCGATGCGTGACTGGTGCGAAACGCTGGTGCAAGAGTTGATGACGCGCGGCGTGCTGGCGCTGCGCGACGGCGCGGTGCATGACGTCGGCTGATGCATCGGCCGGGCGGGCGCTGCGGCCGGCTGGCGCTGCGCGCGGCCGAGCGCCCGGCCCGACAATCGGCGCCATGACGCCAGCGACGCCCGACAAACCCGACCCCGAACGCCTGCGCGCGCTGATCGCCTCGCTCGAGGCGGGCCTGCTCGAACGCGGCGCCGCCGTGCGCCTGGTGCTGCTGGCGGCGCTGGCCGGAGAGCATGTGCTGCTGATCGGCCCACCGGGCACCGCCAAGAGCGAACTCGCGCGCCGGCTGCACCGCGCCTTTGACGGCGCGCGCTATTTCGAACGCCTGCTGACGCGCTTTTCGACGCCCGAAGAACTGTTCGGCCCGCTGTCGCTGAAGGCGCTGGAAGACGACCGCTACGAGCGCCTGACCGACGGCTACCTGCCCACCGCGAGCATCGGCTTCCTCGACGAAGTGTTCAAGGCGAACTCGGCAATCCTGAACGCGCTCTTGACTTTGCTCAACGAGCGCGAGTTCGACAACGGCGCCGGGCGCACGCGCACGCCACTGATCAGCGTGATCGGCGCGAGCAACGAAGTGCCGCTCGAAGAAGCGCTGATGGCGTTTTACGACCGGTTCTTGCTGCGCGTGCCTGTTGGGCCGGTGAGCGACGCGTCGTTTTCGCAGCTGCTTGCGCTCGGCACGCCCCAGGCACCCAGCGCGCCGCGCCTGACGCGCGCCGAGCTCGGCGCCTGGGTCGCGCAGCGCGACACGGTGGCGCTGCCGGCCAGCGTGACCGGCCACCTGCACGCGCTGCGCGAGCACCTGAAGGGCGCGCAGATGGCGGTGTCGGACCGGCGCTGGCGCCAGCTCGTCGGCCTGCTGCGCACCGCGGCGTTCACGCAGGGGCGTGAGCGCATCGATCCACTCGACCTGTGGCTCATGCCGTACGCGCTGGCGCCGCAGCCGGCGCAGGTGGCGGGGCTGCGCCAGTGGTTCGTCGAGCATGTGGCGCAGGCCGCGCCGCAAGACGCGCCATGGTTGACGCGTGCGGTCGAGGCGTTCGAGAAGCAGCTGGAAATCGAAGCGCGGGCGCAGGCCGAAAACGACGAGGGCGGCGCCGACACCGCCGGCAAACTGGCGTTGGCGCGTTCTATCGGCGGCGCGCAGGACAACTCCATGGCACGCCTGATGTCGGAGCAGCTCGAGGCACATTTGCGCAGGCGCTACAGCCGGGTGCACATCGAGGCCAGGGTCACCCAGGTGGACACCATCGCCGCCGGCGCGGCCGAGCACTGGCGCGCCGTGGGCGCGCAGGCCGAGCAGTTGCGTGCCGCGCTGCAAGATCAGCTCTGGCTGCCGCCCGAGCTCGCCGAAGAACTCACGGATGGAACGAGCCTGACGCTGGCCCGGCTCGACGCGCTGCTGGAGCGCCTGCGCGCCGTGCGCAGCGGCTTTGCCGAACTGCCGGTGAATGTACAAGCCGAGGGCGTGGCGCCGGAGCCGATTGCCGTGGCGGCTTGAGGAGCATGAGAACTTTTCTGCTGCGCCTGCCGATCTTGGGCCTGCGGTGCTCGCCGTACCCAAGTACGGCTGCGCTCCTCGCCCCAACCACGGCACGCTCGCGACGAAAATTTCTCACGCTCCGAGGCTGAGCTGCCCGAGCCAAGACTCGAGCCGCCAATTCACCGCCCCAGCCCCGCCGCATTCGCAAGCCGCATCAATGCGCGACCTCGACGCCCCGTACCACCAGCTCGAAGCGCTGCCACGCGAGCTGTGGCTGGGCGGCATGGTGTGTTCGGCCGGGGCCATCGCGGCGCGGCTGGCGCATGTGCAGGCCTGGCTGGCGGCGCTGCGCGAAGGCCGGCTGCCCGACGCCGACCTTCACTTCGGCGACGCCGCCGCGCTGCGCCCGATGCGCGAGGCGATGGGTGAACTCGGTCTGCCGGGGCTCTGCCGCGCCGCGCCCGCGCTCGCGCTGCAAGTGCTGCGCACGCTGCTGTGGCACCTGGACCGCATCGTCGATCTGCAACCGCCGTTGAATCGCGCTGCGGCGATCGCCGCCGCATCGACGGCGTTTCGCGCCGAGTGGTCCGAGCAACAGGCAGATTGGGAACAGATGCTGGCGCTGCTGCAAACCCTGGGCGACCTCGCCGAGCTGAGCCGCGACGAGCTGCGCGGCATGCTGCGCTCGCGCGAATGGCGCGAGGCGGAGCGCATCGCGGCGCTGTTGACGGAACTGCAGCCCTTGGCTGAGGTCATCCGGCGCCTGGGCCGCACCGAGCACCACCCGAGTTCCCCGCCCGCCGCGACCGCGCGCGCTGTGCCGGAGCGCATCGACATGCCCCAGCGCGAGCGCGAAACGCGCCTGCCCGACGCGCCCGGCGAGCTGAAGGGGATTCGCCACTCCGCCCGCATCGAGCGCCTGCTCGGCAGCGAGGCGGCACAAATCCGCCACCCGGTGCTGCACAAGCTGTGGCGCGCGCGCCTCGCGGAGAGCCGCTTGCTCACGTATGAAAGCGAAGCGGTGTTGTTGGAGCGGGTTCCCGACCCCGATGCGGCGGCGCCTCGAGCCGCGTTAGACGCGCCGCAAGCGCTCGAGCATGGGCCGATGATCGTGTGCGTCGACACCTCGGGCTCGATGCGCGGCGCGCCGGAGAACATCGCCAAGGCCGCGGTGCTGGAGGCGTTGCGCACGGCGCACCGCGAGCGCCGCGGCTGCAAGTTGATCGCGTTCGGCGCGCCGGGCGAGTTGCTGGAACGGGACCTGGTCACGTCCAAGGATGGCAGCGGCGGCCGAGGCGACCGAGACGACCGAGGCGGCTTGAACGCTCTGCTCGAACTGATGGGCCAGTCTTTCGACGGCGGCACCGATGTGCAGACGCCGATCGAACGCGCGATCGAACTCGTGCACACCCAGGCCTGGCGCAGCGCCGACCTGCTGATCGTCAGCGACGGCGAATTCGGCTGCGCCGGAGCGACGCTGGAGCGGCTCGACGCGGCGCGCCGCGACCTCGGGCTGCGCGTGCAAGGAATCCTCGTCGGCGACCGCGAAACGATGGGCTTGCTGGAGGTGTGCGATGCGATTTTCTGGCTGCGCGACTGGCGCCGCTTCGAGGGCGAGACGCCGCAACGCGAAGGATTTGTGCCGGTGCACACCGCGAGCCTGACGGCGCTGTACTTCCCGAACGCCTTGAGCGCGCGCGCGGCTCGGCATGTTCAACGCTGATCCGCTGCGCCTGATGCGCATCAAGCGCGCCGCCATTCCGTCGCGCGCTGGTGCAGGCTGTCCCAGCCGACGTGCCAGGTGTCGCGAGGCGGTTCCCACGAGTCTGGCCAAACCGTAAAGTCCATCCATTGCGGCTATCGCTGCTGTTGCCATTTCTTGCAACGACCGTCCCGCGCTCACCTGCTCCCGATGTCCACTTCGTCCCCCGCCCCGTCGTCCCGCTGGAACGCCCTGACCGCCGCGCTGGTGCGTGGCTTCCACGTTTACGCGAACTGGCTCGTCGCGATCAGTTGGAAGCGCTTTTCCGTGCTGGCGATCCTGCTGCTGATTGGCTGCGCGGTGTTGAGCGAACTGCCGCCGTTCAGCTGGACGATCAGCCAATCGGTGAGCGAGCCGCCGCACACGGTGACGATCGAGCGCTCGCCGCGAGCGACAGGCGGGGAAAGAGGCCGCGACTCGCAGACGCCCAAGGACGAAGGCGCGAAGTCGAAGCCAGGCGCCGACGGGGACGTCGACATCCGCATCGGCCGCGACGGCGTGCGCATCACGCATGGGCGCGCGAAGAAAGCCGAGGCCGCGGCGAGCGCGGCATCGGTCGCATCAGCGGCATCGTCACCGGCAGAGCGCGCGCAGGCCGCGAAGGCAGCCGCCTCGGCGGCGCTGGGCGGCATCGACATCAAGCTGCCGCCCGGGCCGGTGGCCGACGCGGTGAAGCAGGCGATCGAAGAAGCGCGGCGCGAAATCGACGCCGCGATCGAAGAGGCGCGCCAGGAAGCCGAAGACGCGGTGCAGGCCGGCGAAGCCGACAAGACCGATGGCGAACACGTGGTTGTGAAGCGGCCGCGCGTGCGCAAGGTCAGCCTGGGCGACTTTCTGCCCAACCTCGCCATGCTGTGGGTCGTGGCGTCGATCATGATCAAGATCACCTACAAAGGGCGCATTCAGGCCGAGGTGAAGGCGGCGCAGGCGACGGCGGACGCGGAGTCCGAGTCGCTGAAGCGGCAGGTCGCCGAGGCGCGCATGGCGGCGCTGCAAGCGCAGGTCGAGCCGCACTTCCTGTTCAATACGCTGGCGTCGATCGACCACTTGATCGAAACCGACCCGCCGCGCGCCTCGGTGATGCAGAAGAACCTGATCACCTATCTGCGCTCGACGCTGCACAAGATGCGCGAGAGCACGACGACGCTGGGGCGCGAGGCCGACCTGATCACCGCGTATCTGGAGATTCTGAAAGTGCGCATGGAAGAACGCCTGAGCGTGAAGATCGATGTGCCCACGGGCCTGCGCTCGGCGAGCTTCCCGCCGATGATGCTGCAGTCGCTGGTGGAAAACGCCATCAAGCACGGCCTGGAGCCGAGCAGCGAAGCGGCGAGCCTGAGTGTGCACGCGGAAGTGAACGACGGTGCGCTGCGTGTGTCGGTGACCGATACGGGCGTGGGTTTCGATGCGAACAACCGCGCGACTCGCGGCACCGGCCTGGGGCTGGCGAACATCCGCGAGCGGCTCGAGCTGTTGTACGGGACGTCGGGGCGCCTGGAGATCGAGGCCAATCAGCCCCGGGGCGCGCGCGCGACGCTGACCCTTCCCTACGTGGCGATGGCGGCACGCGCCGAGCCAGCCGCTACCATGGCGCGATGAGCACGGCCCCGCCCCCGCGCTGCGTGATCGCCGACGACGAGCGCCTGATGCGCGAGCAATTGCGCGCACGGCTCGCGGAGGTGTGGCCGGAGCTGGAGATCGTTGCCGAAGCGAAGAACGGCATGGAAGCAGTTGCGCTCACCGAGACGCTGCATCCGCAACTGGTGTTCCTCGACATTCGCATGCCGGGCATGACGGGCGTCGAAGCGGCACGGAAAATCGCCCAACTGCCCACCGACGACGAATGCGCCGACGCCTGGCCGGGCTGCGAGGTCGTTTTCATCACGGCCTACGACCAGTATGCGGTCGAGGCGTTCGAACAAGGCGTGGTCGACTATGTGCTCAAGCCCGCGCAGCGGGACCGCCTCGCGGTGACGGTGGAGCGGATCCGCAAGCGCTTGGCGCAGCGAGCTTTGAGCAATGTGGGCAGTGTGGGCGAAAGCGGTGGGGCAGACGGGGCCAACGTGGTGGCCAACGCGGATGCGAGCAGCGCCGACGCCGCACCTTCGAGCCACACGATGCAAAAGCTGCTGCAGAACCTGAGTGCCCAGCTCAATCCGAATTCAGCGCCGCGCCTGCGCTGGGTCCAGGCGACGGTGGGCCAGACGATTCAGATGATTCCGGTGGAAGACGTGCTGTTCTTCATCTCCGACGAGAAGTACACGCGCGTCCAGACCGCGACGCTCGAAGCGCTGATTCGCAAGCCGATCAAGGAGCTGGTGGAAGAACTCGACGCGGACCTGTTCTGGCAGATTCACCGCTCCACGCTCGTGAACACGCGCGCGATCGCCGGCGTTGGCCGCGATGCGCGTGGCCGGCAACTGGTGAGCGTGAAGGGGCTCGCTGAAAAGCTGGAAGTGAGCCGCAGTTTCAGCGGCTTGTTCAAGGGCATGTAGCGCCGGGTCGCCGCACCCAGCGCACTCGCCACGGGCCGAAGCGTCAGCCGCGCGGTGCGTTGGCGAGCAGCACAGCCGCATCGTCGGCGCGCTGGCTGGCGGCGGCGCGCAAGGCCTTCAGGCG
The DNA here is from genome assembly GCA_031419535.1 of Burkholderiales bacterium. GTDB lineage: Bacteria > Pseudomonadota > Gammaproteobacteria > Burkholderiales > Burkholderiaceae_C > JAEMQF01. The sequence goes on from JANOLA010000706.1 coordinate 8,083, forward strand.
CTCGCGCGGGTCTTGCTTGGCGCGGGCCTCGTGCAGTTTCATTTCGGCGATGAAGCGGCTGGGCTGTGCCGCGACGACGCTGCGCCCGCGCTTGCGCCGGCCCAGCGCGCTCAGAGCCAGCGTGTGGCGCGCACGCGTGATGCCCACGTACATCAGGCGGCGTTCTTCTTCCAGGCGCTGCGGTGTCATCTCATCTTCTTCGCTGCAAAAGGGCAGCAGCCCTTCGTTGACCCCGACCAGCATCACATGCGGCCACTCCAAGCCCTTGGCGGCGTGCAGGGTGGACAGCGTGACGACATCTCTCTCATCGCCGCGCTCTGCGAGGCTGACGATCACGGAAATGGTTTGCGCCACGTCGAGCACGCTGTGCTTTTCGCTCTGCAGCGTGGTGCCGCCGTCGTTTTCGAGTTCGCCACCGCAGCGCTTGGCGATCCAGTCGGCGAAGTCGAGCACGTTGGACCAGCGGCTCGCGGCGAGCGCTTCGCTGTCGGCGTCGTCGCGCAGGTGCTGCTCGTAGCCGATGTCCGTGAGCCATCCGAGCAGCAGGGCCTTGGCGTCTTCGGACCCCTGCGTGTGGCGCGCGCGGTATTGCAGATCGTTCACACCGCGCCCGAATTGATGCAACGACTCGACGGCGCGCGCATTCAGCACGCTGCCGAGGCTTGGCGAAAACAAGGCTTCGAACAAACTGACCTTCCAGCTCGATGCGAACTCGCCCAGGCGCGTCAGGGTCTGGTGGCCGATGCCACGCTTAGGGCTGGTGATCGCGCGCAAGAACGCCGGGTCGTCGTCGTTGTTGACGATCAGGCGCAGCCACGCGCACAGGTCGCGGATCTCGGCGCGGTCAAAGAAGCTCTGTCCGCCCGACACGTTGTACGGAATGCTCGCGCGCCGCAGCGCCTGTTCGAACACCCTCGCCTGGTGATTCGCCCGGTAGAGCACCGCGAAGTCCTTGAACTGCACCTCGCCGCCATGGCCGTCGCTTTGACCCAGGACGGCCTGGATGCGCGCCACGGTGCGCTCGGCCTCATGCTCCTCGCTGTCGGATTCGATCACCAGCACTGGCTCGCCGTCGCCGAGATCGCTCCAGAGCTTCTTCTCGAACAGTTTCGGGTTGTTCGCGATCACGGCGTTCGCGGCGCGCAAGATGTTTCCCGTGGACCGATAGTTCTGCTCGAGCATGACCACATGCAGGCTCGGGAAGTCGATGCTGAGCTGCTTCAGGTTCTCGATCGACGCCCCGCGCCAGCCGTAGATGCCTTGATCGTCGTCGCCGACGGCGGTGAACATGGCGCGCTCGCCCACCAGTGACTTCAGCAGCTCGTACTGGATCGTGTTCGTGTCCTGCACCTCGTCGATCAAGACATAGCGCAGCGCGTCCTGCCAGCGCTGGCGCACGCTGGCGTCGCGCTGCAACAGCTTGTTCGGCAGCAGGATCAGGTCGTCGAAGTCCACCGCCTGGTAGGCGTTCAAGCGTTCTTCGTAGCGCTGCATCACCCGCGCGGCAACCTGTTCGTCGTCATTCGTCGCCGCGCCCTGCGCGGCGGCGCTGTCCAGGCCGCGGTTCTTCCAGGCGCTGATCGCCCATTGCCAACGCCGCGCGAGCGCGTTGTCGGTGGTTCCGCCGGCGTCTTTCATCAAGCCCAGCACGTCGTCGCTGTCGAGAATGCTGAACCGCGGCTTCAGGCCGACGTGTTCGCCCTCGGCGCGCAGCATGCGCACACCAAGCGAGTGAAAGGTGCTGATGACGAGCGGCTTCGCGGTGCGGGCCCCGACGAGCTGCTTCGCGCGTTCGCGCATTTCCTGCGCCGCTTTGTTCGTGAACGTGATCGCCGCGATCTGCGACGGCGCGTATCCGGCCGCCAGCAGCCGTGCGATCTTGTGTGTGACGACGCGTGTCTTGCCCGATCCCGCCCCGGCGAGCACGAGGCAGGGTCCGCCGAGGTGATGCACCGCTTGCATCTGCGCGGCATTGAGAGAGGTTGGTTCAGAAGACACGGGGCGCGGCCTGTGTGTCGTCGCGTGGGTGGCGCCGACCGGCCTTGGTTCGAAGGGCCCGAATCATATCGAAGCGCATCGTCACGGGGTGTCACAGATGCGCAAACCGTTACGCGCCGACCCACGTGAACTTAGTCGCGCGCCTTGGCATTGCCCCGACAAACCGCCTTGCCGATATAGCACGTGACTCGCACACTCATCGAACGATGCGACAGCGTGACGATGTGATCCGACGTACAGACCCCTCATCCAGATTGCCCTCTTCATCTTTGCGAATTGCCCTGCGGGAAACTCATCTATGCGCTTGATCACGACGATCGCCAACTGGGTTGCCGGCCTTCAAGACGCCGGTCCTCGCGAAACCTTGCCCACGACACCGGAGCGCCTGCGCGAGTTGCGCAGCGTGTGCCATACGATCCTCGACGACGTTCGCGGTCATCCCGCCCGGCTGCTGGCGGAGCGCATCGACTCGGCCAACCATGCGAACGACTTCTGGCACATGCGTCCCCGCCTGTTCGATGCGGTGTCGACCGAGTTCGGTGAAGTCGTTGCCGGGCGGCGATTGCTGCAGCTCGACACGATGCTGCAAGTCAATCACGACCGGCGCAGCCAATTCGCGCGCGAGTCCCAGCCCGGGGGCACCGGCTCCGCGGGCATGGAGCGGCGCAACGGCAGGCTGCCCGCGCCGGCACCCACGGTGAAGCGGCGTCGTGCGTCGAACAAGTCGCCGTTCCGCACGACACGGGGCGATCTGGGCATCACGTAAGGCCCGCGCATCGGCCTCGCTCGAGCGCTGCGCTCGCGTGCCGGGCGCAGGGCGCCGGTCCGACAAGCCCTTGAATCGCGCGCGGCAAGCGTACGGTCCTTGCGATACTGCGTGGCGATGTCCGCCATTTTCGCCGTCACGTTTCCGTTCTTCGCCGTGGTCCTGCTCGGCTACCTCGCGGCAAATCGCGGCGTGATGCCCGAGTCGGCGATTCCCGGGCTCAGCACGTTCGTCTTGTTTTTCGCGCTGCCGTGCATGCTGTTCCGCTTCGGCGCGAGCCGGCCGATCGGGCAGCTCATCGATCCGACGCTGATGGGAATTTACGCGGCATGCGCGCTGCTGATGGTGTTGTGCAGCGTTGGGTTGTCGTTGCAGCGCGATGCCGCTGGGCCAGGCCTCGGCTTGAAGGATGCGGCCTTCAGCGCGCTGGTGACGACCTTTCCGAACGCGGGCTTCATGGGCTTGCCTTTGCTCGTGGGCTTGTTGGGCGAGCGCGCCGCGGGGCCGTTGATCGGCGCCATTCTGGTCGACCTGGTACTGACGAGTTCGCTGTGCCTGGCGCTGGCGCAAATCACGCCCAATGCGCCCGGACGCGAGCCTGACAGCTTGGTGGCGGCGCTGGGCCGCGCGCTGCGCGGGGCGGCCTCCAATCCACTGCCTTGGGCGTTCGCTCTGGGGGCGATGCTGGCTGCCTCGGGTCTTGTGTTGCCGGGGCCGGTGGAGCAGATCGTCAAGATGCTTGCCGACGCGGCGACGCCGGTGGCGCTGTTCACGATCGGTGCCGTGCTGTGGCGCGCGCGTCAGCACAGCACCCAGGCAACGCCCCTGTCGGGCTACCTGCCGCTCGCGCTGGTGAAGTTGCTCGTGCACCCGCTGCTGGTACTGAGCGTCGCCGTCATCGCTTCAGCGTTCGGAGCGCCGGTCTCTCCGTTCGGGCTGCTGGTGCTGGTGCTGACTGCCGCCTTGCCGAGCGCGAGCAACGTCTCGATCCTCGCCGAGCGCTACGGCGCCGACAACGGCCGCGTGACGCGCATCATCATGGCCAGCACGCTGCTGTCGTTCGTCAGCTTTTCGCTGATCGCGTGGGCCTTGGGCGCCGATGTGTCGCGTTGATCGGCCAGCGCCACGCGCGGGCTGAGGCCTCGCCCCCGTTGCGCCGGCCCATGGCCGCACAGCCGCAGCCGACTTACTTCTTGCGGAACTTGCGCAGCGCGACGATCTGCGCCGCCATCGTGGCGAATTCGCTTTGCGCCTTGGCGAAATCGATGTCGCTCTTCGCGTTCTTCATCGCCTCTTCGGCAAGTTGCTTCGCTTGCGTGGCCTTGGCTTCGTCGAGGTCGTGGCCACGAATCGCCGTGTCGGCGAGCACCGTGACGGTGCCGGGCTGAATCTCGAGGATGCCACCGGCGACGAACACGAACTCTTCTTCGTCATTGTCGGCGCGCACGATGCGCACCGCGCCGGGTTTAATGCGCGTGATCAGCGGCGTGTGGCGCGGGTAGATGCCGAGCTCGCCCATCTCGCCGGGCAAGGCAACGAACTTCGCCTCGCCGGAGAAGATGCCGCCTTCGGCAGAGACGACGTCGACGTGGATCGTGGCCATTCAGATCTCCATGAGGCCGCAACAAGCTTCAACGCGGCAAGCGAGTCCAAGCGGACGCCGCGGAACCGGCTTAGCCGGGCCGCTGGCGGCGCCCCCCTGGGGGGGAGCGCCGCAGGCGCTTCGGGGGGGGGCCGTCATTGAATCTTCTTCGCTTTTTCGAACGCTTCGTCGATCGTTCCGACCATGTAGAACGCCTGCTCGGGCAGGTGATCGCATTCGCCGGCGACGATCATCTTGAAGCCGCGAATCGTTTCTTTCAGCGGCACGTACTTGCCGGGCGTGCCGGTGAACACTTCGGCCACGTGGAACGGCTGCGACAGGAAGCGCTGGATCTTGCGCGCCCGCGCCACGGCCAACTTGTCATCCGGGCTCAACTCGTCCATGCCGAGAATCGCGATGATGTCGCGCAGCTCCTTGTAGCGCTGCAGCGTGCCTTGCACGGCGCGCGTGGTGTTGTAGTGGTCTTCGCCGACGACGTTCGGGTCGACCTGGCGCGACGTGGAGTCGAGCGGGTCCACCGCCGGGTAAATACCGAGCGACGCGATGTCGCGCGACAACACGACGGTCGCGTCCAGGTGCGCGAACGTGGTCGCGGGCGACGGGTCGGTCAGGTCATCGGCCGGCACGTACACCGCCTGGATCGACGTGATCGAGCCGACCTTGGTGGACGTGATGCGCTCTTGCAAGCGGCCCATTTCTTCGGCGAGTGTGGGCTGGTAGCCCACGGCGGAAGGCATGCGCCCGAGCAGCGCCGACACTTCGGTTCCGGCGAGCGTGAAGCGGTAGATGTTGTCGACAAAAAACAGCACATCGCGGCCTTCGTCGCGGAACGATTCGGCGATCGTCAAGCCCGTCAACGCGACGCGCAGGCGATTCCCCGGCGGCTCGTTCATCTGGCCGTAGACCATGGCGACTTTCGACGCCGGCAGATTGTCCAGGTCGACGACCTTGGAGTCGGCCATCTCGTGATAGAAGTCGTTGCCCTCGCGCGTGCGCTCGCCCACGCCGGCAAACACCGACAGGCCCGAGTGCGCTTTCGCGATGTTGTTGATGAGCTCCATCATGTTCACCGTCTTGCCCACGCCGGCGCCGCCGAACAGGCCGACCTTGCCGCCCTTGGCGAACGGGCAGATCAGGTCGATCACTTTGATGCCGGTTTCCAGCAGCTCTTGCGACGGGCTCAGCTCGTCGTAGCTCGGCGCCTTGCGGTGGATCGATGCGGTCAGCGTGCGGTCGACCGGGCCGCGCTCGTCGATCGGGTCGCCCAGCACGTCCATGATGCGGCCGAGCGTCGCCTTGCCCACCGGCACGGTGATCGAAGCGCCGGTGTTGGTCACCATCAGGCCTCGGCGCAAACCGTCGGAGGAGCCCAGCGCGATCGTGCGCACGATGCCGTCGCCGAGCTGCTGCTGCACTTCGAGCGTCAGCGCCGAGCCTTCGAGTTTGAGCGCGTCGTAGATGTGCGGCATCCTCTCGCGCGGAAATTCAACGTCGACCACAGCGCCGATGCACTGCACGATCTTGCCCTGGGATTGGGTAGCTGCCATGTTCTTCGGTTCCTTCAAACTTCAATCGATGTGCTAACGAGCCGGTTCACGCGCGGCCGCGTCAACCGCTGATCGCGGCGGCGCCGCCGACGATCTCGGAGAGTTCTTTCGTGATCGCCGCCTGCCGCGTCTTGTTGTAGACGAGCTTGAGCTCGGCGATCAGGTTGCCGGCGTTGTCGGTCGCGGCCTTCATCGCGACCATGCGCGCCGCGTGTTCCGAGGCCATGTTCTCGGCGACGGACTGGTAGACGAGCGCTTCGATGTAGCGCGTGAAGAGTTCGTCGATCACCGTCGACGCATCGGGCTCGTACAGATAGTCCCAGGCGTACTGCGATTTCTCCACCGCCGTCTGTTGCAGCCGCTCCGCGGACAACGGCAGCAACTGTTCGATCGTGGGCTCCTGCTTCATCGTGTTGATGAATTTCGTGTAGCACAGGTACACCGCATCGACCTTGCCTTCGACGAAGGCGTCGAGCATCGTCTTGACCGGGCCGATCAGCTTGTCGAGATGCGGTTTGTCGCCCAATTGCGTGGCCTGGCTCACGACCTTGACGCCGATGCGGTTCAGAAAACCCAGGCCCTTGTTGCCCAAGGCCACCGCGAGCGCGGTGCCGCCCGCGGCTTGCTCTTCGCGCAGCTTGTTCGTCACCGCGCGCAGCACGTTCGTGTTGAGGCCGCCGCACAAGCCTTTGTCGGACGTGACGACGATGTAGCCGGTGGCCTTCGTCGCGCCGGTCCTTCGCATATACGGCGACTTGTACTCGGGGTTCGCCATCGACAGGTTCGCCGTGATGTTGCGGATCTTGTCGGCGTACGGCCGCGCCGCGCGCATGCGGTCCTGCGCCTTGCGCATCTTCGAGACCGAGATCATCTCCATCGCCTTGGTGATCTTCTTCGTGCTCTCGAAGTTCTTGATCTTGGTGCGTATCTCTTTGCCGACCGCCATGATGTGTCTCCGGCTGTCGGGCTCAGGCGAACGATTTCTTGAATGCAGCGATTGCGCCGTTCAGTTCCGCTTCGGCGTCCTTGTCCATCGCCTTGTCTTTTTCCAGCTTGGCCAGCAGCGCCGCGTGGCTCGACTTCAGGTGCTGGTGCAGGCCGTGCTCGAAGGCCAGCACGCGCTTGACCTCGATGTCGTCCATGAAGCCCATGTTGACGGCGAACAGCGAGGCGGCCATCAGCGAGATCGACAGCGGCGAGTACTGAGACTGCTTGAGCAGTTCGGTCACGCGCGCGCCGCGGTCGAGCTGCTTGCGCGTGGCGGCGTCGAGGTCGGACGCGAACTGCGCGAACGCCGCCAGTTCGCGGTACTGCGCCAGGTCGGTCCGTATGCCGCCCGACAGGTTCGTCACCAGCTTGGTCTGCGCCGCACCACCGACCCGCGACACCGAGATGCCGGCGTTGATGGCGGGGCGGATGCCGGCGTTGATCAGCGAGGTTTCCAGGAAGATCTGGCCGTCGGGGATCGAGATCACATTGGTCGGCACGAAGGCCGAGACGTCGCCGGCTTGCGTCTCGATGATCGGCAGCGCCGTCAGCGAGCCGGTCTTGCCCTTGACTTCGCCCTTGGTGAACTTCTCAACGTAGGCGGCGTTCACGCGCGCGGCGCGTTCGAGCAGGCG